>DAOVIK010000219.1 GCA_030673735.1 Anaerolineae bacterium | reverse complement strand
TCGTAGGGTTCAGCGCATTCGTCCAGAACCATGATGATGTCAGCGCCCAGGTTCTCTTGAATGGCGATTGTGCCCTCAGGTGTGAAGCGCTGCTCGGAGCCATCCAGGTGCGAGCGGAATGTCACGCCATCGGTGTCGATCTTCCGGCGCTTGGCCAGAGAGAAGACTTGAAAGCCTCCCGAGTCGGTCAGAATAGGACCGGACCAGGAGGCAAAGGCGTGCAACCCGCCGATCTTGGCCACGGTTTGGTCACCGGGGCGCAGGAACAGGTGGTAAGTGTTGGCCAGGATCAATTGGGCGCCCAGAGTCTCGAGCTGATCGGGGGTGAGAGCTTTTACGGTGGCCTGTGTGCCCACCGGCGCGAAAACCGGCGTGCTTATGTCGCCGTGCGGTGTTCGGAACAAACCCGCCCTGGCGCGTCCATCAGTGGCTTTCAGTTCGAATTCGAACACAGCTACAGTCCCCAGAACCAATGCAAGCCAACGAGGGCCACGAGGATGGAAAGAAGTGTGAGAGGCGCGCCCAGCCGAACATAATCGCGGAACTTGTATCCGCCAGGACCAAGCACGAGCAGGTTTGCCGGATGCCCCAGCGGCGTTAAGAATGCCAACGAGCATCCGATGGCAACCGTCATGGCCATGGCGCGCGGATCGGCTCCGACCACGCTTCCGGCCGCAATGGCAATCGGGGCCATGATCACGGCTCCTGCCTGGCCACCCAGTAGCAGGCTCAGCGCGATGCTGGCCAGGAGCAGGAAGCCTGCGGTGCCGAGAGATCCCAGGGGTGATGTCATGTTCACCAGGGCGCCTCCCAAGAAAGCTGCGGTCCCGGTCGATTGTAGCGCGACGCTCAACGAGAGCATTCCGGCGATGAGGATGATGGTCCTCCAATCCACGGCGCGGTAGGCCTCCTCCATCTTGATGCAGCCGCTGAGCACCATCAGCACAGCTCCAAGGAGCGCGGCGATGGCCAGGGGAAGCACGCCGGCGGCGGCAAGTGCCAAGCTGCCCAATAGAATGGCTATTGCCAGTGGCGCCTTCTTGCTGGGACGGCCCTCTGTTTCCTCGGCCAGGATCAGCACGTTGGGATCCCTCTGAAGGCTGCTGAACTTGTCGCTTGGTCCCTGTAAAAGCGCCGCATCGCCGACCCGCAGCGGAAGGTTGGCCAAGTCTTGCAGAACGATCTCGCCCTCACGCCAGATGGCAAGGGCTTGGATCTGGTAGCGTTCTCGCAAGTGAATGTCCCGCAAGGTCTTTCCCGCCCACTCCGAGCGTGGCGGGATAACGACTTCCACCAGTGGAAAATCCTGCGAGGCAAGCGCCTCGCCGATTTCGCCTTCTTCACGCTCCCTCAGGCCGAAGGCATACAGCCGTTCAGTATCGGGCACTCCCTTTACGATCAGGGTATCGCCTTCGGCAACCTCCGTGTCGCCGTTGGCCATGAATTGAAGTCGACCATTGTGCGTGATACCAAGCACGGTGAGCCGCAGATCCTGCTCCCACGCCGCCTGGCGCAGAGTCTGGCCGGCCATGGCCGATCCGCGCTTGACGGTTATCTCGCTGGTGACTTCGCTCAGATGGTAGAGCTGAGCCAACTCGGTTGGCAGACCACGCAGTCGTGCGATCGAGCCGGCCACGTCGCGCTTGGGCAGAAGCCGAGGGGCCAGGATCAGGATCAACAGCACGCCGCAGATTGCCAGCGGAAGCCCCACGGGAAGGAAATCCAGCAGCGTGAACGGTTGCAGGCCGGCATGGTCAAGTGTTGCGGAGGTGACGATGTTGGCCGTGGTTAGCAAGGTGGCCGTTCCGCCGAGGAGCGCGCCGAAGGAGAGCGGCATCAACAGTCTGGAAGGTCTGATTTTGGTCTGACGGGCGATGCCCATCGCCGCGGGGAGCAGCATGGCGGCGGAGGCGATGGTGTTCATAATGAGCGAAAGCAACGCCGCGCTCATCGTCAGCGCGGCAATCAGCCTTCGTTCGGAGTCCCCCGTCAAGCGCAGCAGAAAACGGCCGATACCGCGCGTGACTCCCGTTTGCTCAAGTCCAGCGGATAGGATGAATAACGCTAGGATCGTGATCACGGCGGATTGACTGAAACCTGATAGGGCTTCTTCTGGAGCAATCACGCCGCTGATGCTGAGCGTGATCACAACGAGCAAGGCTGTGAGATCGGGGCGCAGCCATTCCGTGACCAGTAATACGGCGGCAGCGGCGATTGTGCCAAGCGTGATCCAGCCTGCGAGGGACATGTCAACGATTGTACACTCAGCGTCAGGTGTTGTCATCTTGACGCCATGCTCCTATACTGTTGGGCATGCTTTCGAATGAGAAGTTTTCAACTTGGGCCGAGATCGACCTGGCGGCCATCGAGAACAACGTTCGCCTTCTGGTGCAGAGCACCGAGGCGCAGATCATGGCGGGCTTGAAGGCCAATGCATACGGCCATGGTGTGATACCGGTCTCGCAAGCCGTCAGGCGCGCCGGAGCGACGTGGTGCGGATTGGCGCGCGTCGAAGAAGCCATGGAGCTTCGCTACGCCGGCTATGACGGGCCGATCCTGGTCCTGGGTTTCACCGCTCCCGGACGGGTGCGATCGCTGATTGAAGCCGACGTAGCCATGGCGGTTTGGTCGGAAGCGCAGCTTGAGGCGTTCGCATTGGCAGCGAGCGAGGTCGGCAAGCCGGCTCGTGTGCATCTCAAGGTGGATACCGGGATGAGCAGGCTGGGCATCCCGGCCGAGAAGGCGCTGAAGCTGGCAGGGCGCATCGAGCAGCAGCAGGGCGTTGACTTCGAGGGTGTCTTCACGCATTTCGCACGCGCCGATGAGCCTGATCCCGGGCCCACGATAGAACAGGAACGTGCGCTGCGCCTGGTTGTCGAGAGGTTAGAGGAGGCGGGTTTGCGGCCGCCGCTGGTTCACGCCGCAAATACGGCAGCCTCCCTGACGCGCCCGAGTTCGCATCTCGACATGCTGCGCGTGGGGATCGCGATCTTCGGCCTGCATCCCTCTCCGGATTGTCGCCTCCCCGAGGGCTTCCAGCCGGCGATGGCGTGGAAATCGCAGCTGAGCCAAGTGCAGAGGCTACCCAAGGGGCGCGGCGTGAGCTACGGCCATGAGTACGTGACGCGCAAGACCGAGCGGATCGGCACCGTGCCGGTGGGCTATGCGGATGGCTTTCGCAGGGTGAGTGGCAATGTCGTTCTGATCGGCGGCCGTCGCGTGCCAGTGGTGGGCCGCGTGTGCATGGATCAGATCTCGCTGCAGCTCGACGGAGTCGCGGATGCCCAGGTGGGAGATGAGGTCGTTCTTTTCGGAGAGCAGGGCAGCGAGCGCATCAGAGCCGGGGAGGTCGCCGAGCGTTGGGGAACCATCAATTATGAGGTGGTTTGCGGCCTCAGTCCGCGCGTGCGCCGCATCTATGATTCAAAGAAAACTGAGCAGAATCCAGATACGTGATATTTCTCAGATCATCGCTCCATTGATTTAATCGTCATCTATTTTGGATTCCACCTAGTAGCGTTCGTGAACGTTTGTTGATTTCGTCTTAGTCCACGTCTTAGCGCAATATGCTCCGGTTTCTGGGGCATCTGCTTTCGTATCCCCGGGGGCTCTGCAATTTCGCCCGCCCTCAGGGATTCGCTTAAGCGCATGCCCAGCGTTGGTCAGAGCGGGCGTCCTGACGCCTGTCCCAATGTACTGTTGGGAGGACGCCCCTACGACGTTGTCTGTGAT
>DAOVIK010000325.1 GCA_030673735.1 Anaerolineae bacterium | reverse complement strand
TCTTACATTGAACACTTGGTAGTGGTGTCCCCCTGGTGTTTCAATGGCAATCTAAGCACTACTTTGATGCAATCAATTCCGATGCCCAGGGTACTCCCGCAATCTCCCGGCTCGCAGTTGCTTGCTGGTCAGCCTCTGCAGTCCGATGAGAGCCGTGGGCCGCTCAGTGCTTCGGGCTTGCATCCATCTGCATAGAGCAGGTGGATTATAGCCTTCCCCGCTGTCGACGAGCAAGCACCCCTGAATATTGAACGGGCTGCAAGACGAAACGTTGCTAGAAACCCTCCAGGTATGACAGGTCGACGACACGATCGGCCAAAGCGACGATGCGCTGCAGCATCGCCAGACGATTGGCGCGCAACGCAGCATCCTCACTCATTACCAGAACCTCATCGAAGAAGGCCGTGATCGCCGGGATCATAGGCTCGAACGCGTTGAGGAACTCTGCTACGGAACCCGCGGCGCGATCCACAGCCTCCGCCTTCTTGATTTCTTTATGCAGTTTTCGTTCCTCGTCCTCCGAGAAAAGGGATGGATCCAGATCAAATGGACCTTCCTGATCTCGCAGGATGCGCGCGCAGCGAGCATAGGCTTGAAGTATCGTAGGCCAATCGTCCCGCTCCACCCATTGCGTCAGATCCTGAACACCATTGGCGGAACCGACCGGATCGTAGCCTTGCGCAGCTAATACGGCGTCAACGATGTCGTATCGATGTCCTTGCGCCAACAGCAACGCCCGCAAGCGCGCCACGATGAACTCAAGGCATTGGACCTGCACCTGCGCGTCTCCCCGCTTCGGCAAACCCTTCTCCGCCGTCGCAAGCCACTCTGATAGGTTGAATCGCAGATCGTGACCCAACAGAATCTGCACCAACCCTATGGCCGCCCTTCGCAGCGCATACGGATCTCTTGCACCTGTTGGCGATAGACCAATGGCGAACAAGCCTATCAGGGTATCCAGGCGATCGGCAATCCCAATCACCAATCCTGCCCGGCTGGAAGGCAAACGATCACCAGCAAAGCGCGGCAGGTAATGCTCGAGGATTGCCTCAGCGACATCCTTGCTCTCACCACCTCGCAGCGCGTACTCGCGTCCCATCTCCCCCTGCAGCGCCGTCATCTCCACGACCATGTGCGTGGCCAGATCGGCTTTGCACAAGGCCGCCGCACGCAGCGCTGTCTTGCGCTCTCCAGCCTTCAACCCCATAGCGTCCGCAAGCGTTTCCACCAGGCCCTTGACACGCTCCACTTTATCGAGCACGGATCCCAATTCGGTTTGGAAAGCGAGTGTCGCCAAGCGGGGAATATGGTCCTCCAGAGAATGCTCCAGATCTCGACGAATGAAGTAGTCCGCATCGGCGAAGCGAGCACGGATCACCTGTTCATTGCCCTTCACAATCAACGGGATGTCGCTTAGATGTCCGTTGTTGACCGCTATGAAATACGGCAGAAGCTTCCCCTTGCGCTCGACAGGGAAATTACGCTGGTGCTTCCGCATCACTGAAACCAGCACTTGCTTGGGTAGTTTGAGAAAGCTCTCGTCGAATTCACCACGCACTGACGCCGGAACCTCGACAAGATGAGATACCTCCGCCAGGAGCTCGGAGTCTTCAGCGATTTCTCCGCCGACTTCCTTTGCCAGACGTGTCACCTGGTCCCAAATCAAGGCCCGTCGCTTGTCTACATCCAGCACGATATCCAAGTCTTCAAGAGTGCGGAAATACGCTTCCGTGCTCTTCACGCGGATGGGGTCCGATCCCATGAACCGAGGTGGGCAGGTATGTGGGGCAGCCTTCAAACCGGCATATTCAAGCGGGACCAAATGCTCACCATGCATGGCAAGCAACCAGCGAATAGGGCGCGAAAAGCCCACACCACTTTCATCCCACCGCATCGACCTCTCGAAGCGCAGGTCTTCTAGGAGCACAGGGATCTGGGCGCAAAGAAGCTCGTCGGCGGTTTGCCCATGCTCGACCACTTCGGCGACGACGTATCTCCCTCCGTCCAGGTCCTTCACCTGGAGTGCATCAACCGACAAACCCTTGCTGCTTGCGAAACCCCGCGCCGCCTGTGTGGGTTTGCCTTTGTTGTCAAACGCCTTCTCAGCCGGAGGCCCCTTAACTGTTGTCTTCCTCTCAGGCTGTCTCGGTTCAAGATCCTCCACGAAGACCACCAGCCGCCGCGGCGTACCCTCGACCGAGATCGCGCCATGTCCCAGATCACTCTCTGTCAACATGGTTTCCAGCGACTCTTTCAACTGCTCAATGGCCGCATCGACGTCCAAGGGCGGAAGCTCCTCCGTGCCCAACTCGAGCAGGAATGGGGCTGCGGCCGTTGGCGCAGGAACCTCCTTGACATCGGGGGCGAGCTTGGTTTCCGGTTTTCTAGCGAGCTTTCTCCAGGGGTAGTCAAGCTCCTCTCGCTGAGCCAAATAGCCCTCCGCCACATCGCGCGACAGTTCTCGCATGCGCCCAAATAGCGCCGCACGTTCTGCAACGCCTATAGCGCCGCGTGAATCGAGTATGTTGAAGATATGCGAGGACTTGAGAACGTAATCATAGGCCGGGACCACCAATCCCGCCTTGAGCGCCGCCTGCGCCTCAGCCTCATAGTTCTCATAGATCTCACGCAAACGCTCGATATCCGCCTGACCAAAGTT
>DAOVIK010000423.1 GCA_030673735.1 Anaerolineae bacterium | reverse complement strand
GAATGCGCAGTGTGCGGTGTTTGCCGAGTCCGAAGTAGTTTCGCTGATCCACGCCAACACCCCGATCCAGGACATCGTGCGCGCGGTGCACGACGCCATCGCCAGCCGCATCGGTTCCGTGGTCCGACGCGTTGGGATCGAAAACGACGTCGCACTGGTGGGCGGTTTGGCGCATAATGTGGGTTTTCTGGACTCGCTAATAAGTAGCCTGGAGGTGGAGATCACAGTTCCCAAAGATCCGGACTATGTAGGTGCTGTGGGAGCTGCTCTGGAAGCGGCGCTGAAAGAGAAATAGACAAAGCCACGATCGTCTTCGATCAAGATTGCAAACGTTTGATAGGTCCAACATGGGCGAGAAAAAGAGAGAGTTTTGGCGCTGGACTGAATACAACTGGCACAATCCGGATGTGAATCCCAAGGACGCCGAGGCGATAACGGGCGGGGTTGACGTCGGAGCGGTGAGTACTCAGGCCGTGATCATGACCGACGGTGCCTTATACGCCCTCGCCAGCATGCGTACCGGCTCCGACAGTCCCGACAGCGCGCGCAACGCCATGAACTGGGCCATGGAAGACTCCGGATTGGCGATTGACGACTTGCACTACACGGTCGGCACCGGCTACGGCCGTGTAAACGTACCCTTCGCCCAGCGAGCGATCACTGAGATCGCTTGCCACGCGCGCGGCGCGAACTTCATCTATGGCCCCAGCGTGCGCACCGTGCTGGATATGGGGGGGCAGGATTGCAAGGCCATTCACTGTGACGAGAAGGGCAAGGTCACGGCCTTCCTTATGAACGACAAATGCGCTGCCGGAACGGGCCGCGGCATGGAGGTCTTCGCCGACCTGCTTTCGGTTCCCATCGAGGAGATGGGAGACATGTCACTCGACGTCGAGAAGGAACCCCCGATGGTGAGCAGCACGTGCGTGGTGTTCGCCAAATCGGAAGCCGTCGGGCTGCTGCGCGAGGGCTGGCCGAAATCCAAGGTTCTGGCCGCGTATCATGCTGCCATGGCCCACCGTGTGGTCAACCTGCTCGATCGAATCGGCATGGAGAAGGAATTCGCCATCACCGGCGGCATCTCGAAGAATACCGGCATCGTCACACGTCTCAAGCGCGAGCTGGGAGTCGAGCCGCTGGCGACCGAGTACGATGCCCAGATCGCTGGCGCCATCGGCGCGGCACTCTTCGCCCAGGATCTGCTGCTCAAGCAGAGGAATGAGATCTGATCGTGGGCTATCAAGCGTTTTATGGGTACAGCGATGGCTCTGGGGATTGGTACATCCGCATCGACACCGAGCTCTGCAATGGATGCGGGGATTGCGTCAGCGCCTGCCCTGCGGGGTTGCTCGAGATGGTCGAGGATGAATACCATCCGCTGTCAGATGATCTGAAAGCCAGCATCAAAGCTGCGCATCGCAAGAGCATCAAATACGACTGCGGTCCATGCAAGCCGGTAGGGGATCGGCCTCCGCTGCCTTGCGTCGCCGCATGCGATCCAGGAGCGATCGCACACTCCTGGTAATGCTGCCGAAGGAACCAGGCCTATGAAAATGGATGCCCCGATCAATGACCTCGGACAAGCCGCAGAAGGCTGGATT
>DAOVIK010000235.1 GCA_030673735.1 Anaerolineae bacterium | reverse complement strand
GGATCGCACCGAATCGAGGGCATCGGCGACAAGCATGTGCCCTGGATTCATAATGTCAAGAACACCGACATGGTGGTGGCTATCGACGATGCTGCGGTCGTCAACCTGGCGAGGCTTTTCAACGAGCCGGTCGGACAATCCTATCTCGTCCAGCAGGGAATACCGCAGGAGTTGGTGCCGAAGCTCGATCTGTTGGGATTCTCCGGGATCGCCAACCTTCTCTCGGCGATCAAGTATGCCAAGTACTACGAGCTAGGTCCCGATGACGTGGTGCTCACCGTGCTCACCGATTCGATGGAGCTCTACCAGAGCCGGCTGCGCGAGATGCATGAGGAATACGGCGAGTACGGCGAGAAGGATGCCGCGGCGCATTACGCTCGCTATCTGCTCGGCGAATCGACTGACAACTTGCTCGAGCTGCGCCTCACCGACCGGCGGCGCATTCACAATTTGAAGTACTTTACCTGGGTCGAGCAGCAGGGCCGCACCTACGAAGAGATCATGGCCCAGTGGCATGAGGCCGACTACTGGACTGGCTTCCAGCGACAGGTGGACGAGATCGACGCGTTGATCGAATCCTTCAACGAGGAAGTCGGATTGGCGAAGTAGCTGGAAGTGGCCAATCCAGTTATTTGAGATTGCCTTGCAAATGAAGAAGGGCAGGATGTGCATCCTGCCCTGTTGCTTGGAGTTTGAAAACAACGCGGATCGGTTCTACTCCGGAAGCTCTGTATCTCACTCCGCAAGAATCTCCACGTAATCAAACCATGCGACAATGTCATTCTGAACGCCCCCGAGGATAGAGTTGGTTGCGCCTATCCCGGCCTGCGTGAAAGTGTTCGAAAGTGCAGTGCTCCCAAGAGGCACCCACAGGCTCGAAAGCTGCGTGCTTCCGTAGACCACCGACGGATCTTCGGATACCACGTACTTGGCACTGACGAAGCCGTTATCTACCATAAGCAGCAAGTAGAGATCGGTTGCCTCCATTGGAATAGTGACGTGCGTTCCCCATTCTCCATCTTGTCTAAAGTACAGCGTCAACGTTCCACCTCCGGCCGGGCATGTGCCGCAATAGCCGCGTGCGATCGCAACAAGATTCCCTGCTCCATCCATGAGGTGAAGGCCTGCATACTGGTAGTTCTCCCCAGGCAAAAGACTGAGGTGGGTTATAAGCGCAATGTCTCTGTCAGGAAGATCGTACACAAGAAGGTTTTCTTGTTCACCGTTGACTACCAGAGAAGAATCTCCTCCAATGATCTGAAGCCAACCCTCCCCTGTAATGGACCAGCGGCTTGGATCCTCGTCTTGCCAGGTCCATCCTGCCTGAAGGGAGCCGTCGAAATCATCACGGAAGATCACGTCCCACGTCATGTCTTCTTCCGGCTCGGATTCGGCCTGTTCAGCAGTCATAGCCGCATGCATAATGTCGAAAATGTGTGTGTTCTCGTATGTTCCAACCAATGAATCAGCCATAGGCCCTTGGGCCGAAACTGGAATATTCGCAGCGGTATGATAGTCCGTAGCCCAGTTGACGTAGAACTCGGTTCCGTCTGGCATTGAAAACGGCCCTTGCTCATCTGGATGACCGGTGGGCTCCATGCTCAAGCTCAAGCCTCCCGTTTCGTGATCTGCAGCCACGATCACAAGCGTGTTTTCGACGCTTGCCGCGAATTCCAGAGCTAGCGCCACCGCCTCATCGAAGCCCAGGACGTTGTCGATTGTCCTCTGGGCATTGTTGGCGTGACCTGCCCAATCGATCTGTGCACCCTCCACCATCAGGAAGAATCCGTGCGGATTCTCAGACAGGATCTCGATCCCTGTCCTGGTCATATCCAGCAAGCTCGGTGTATAGGGTTCGAGCATTTCGGTGTCGCCGAAGAGACCCAGAAGGCGAGGAGTAGCTTGCGGGTCGATTCCCCGGAATCCTGCGAGATCGCAAACGTATGTATAGCCGTTTGCCTTAGCTTCCTCAATAAGATTCCTCCCATCATCGCGAGTCCCTGGCTCGGGATAGCAGCCAGTCGCAGTGCTTGGTAGGAAATCCACTTCTCCACCGCCGAGGAGTACGTCTACTTCAGCGGCGAGCAATTGGGAGGCGATCTCATGTCGCATGGTTTGCCTATCTGGGACGTGAGCAGCAAAAGCGGCGGGAGTTGCATCGCTGATATGGACCGTGGTGATCAACCCGACAGACTTGCCTTGCGACTGGGCGATTTCCAATATGGTCGTGAGAGGATTACCTTGAGGATCGACCGCCACTCGCCCATTGAATGTCTTCGTACCCGTAGACATTGCCGTGGCTGATGCCGGAGAATCAGTGATGTCATTATCTGCCGATGCGGTGCGGGCCCATCCATGGTAGTAAAGGGAATCCATGGCGAGGCTACCATCCTGGCCATGCGCAGCCCAGCGTCCAATTCGGCGCTGAGCCTCCCCCATGCCATCGCCGATCAACAGGATGATGTTCTGCGCGTGGGCAACTTCGTGCAATGCGTCTGTAGGGGTTGCTTGCATAACAACAGGAGACGGAGTACGCGTCGGCTGAGCGGCGGGAGTTGGCGCGCAAGCGCCCAACATGACTATCAGCACGAACAGTAATATGCTCTTGGCATTGATATTGGTCCTTGCCATCATAGACTTCCTTTACAAGTGGGCTACCCTGGATATGGAGGCAATGCATCCGATGCATCGCAGTATTCAATGGAGGCACTGATAAGACTACATTGCAGCGCATGATTGTGCAATATTTCCCAATGAATCAAGAAATCCTATGCGATGTGATGTATGATCGATGCAGGATTTGCTTGCAGGGAGAGCGATGGAAGAGATCAAGCACGAGGATCTTGTGTTGGTTGCTCTGATCAACAAGCCGCGCGATCTGCAGATCGCGCGGCTTTTGGGTTGGTATCGCATCCCGCTGCAAACCGCACCGAAGACCGTGCGCGTCGATTGGCTGGCTTTCTACCAAACCAAGGCCTTCGGCGACGAGCGCTGGTCGGTGCGCTACATAGCGCCGGTGCGCGGCCATGAGCTGGTGGCACGAGCTGAGTTGCTGCGCGAAGAACAAGATCACTTGCGGGCGGACGAACCGTATTACAAGCTGCAGCTTGGTCCGCTTCAACAGCTCTCGCAGCCGATACCCTCACGTCGCTGGCGGCGCTTCACATTCCTCTACACGACCGGCGAGCGCCTTCTGAATGCCAAGGATCTCAAGGACTTGCGATTGCCATCCTCATACGAACGCGATCTTCTGTGGAAGATCCTGCGCGAGGGCGAAGGCTGATTGTTCCTGACGACCAGGAATTCCGATGCCATCAGGAGAAGGCCTAACGGCCTCGAGCTCAGTAGCGGCGATTATCTCTAGCTCAAATTGATACGGAACGTCGATGGCATCTCTACGAAACTACACAACACAACCGTAGTGCCGTCTGCTGCCG
>DAOVIK010000411.1 GCA_030673735.1 Anaerolineae bacterium | reverse complement strand
GGTCTACAAGACGCTCGGGTTGCCGTGGATCCCACCCGAACTGCGCGAGGACCGGGGAGAGATCGAGGCCGCCATTGAAGGGGCTCTTCCCAATTTGATCACTCCCGAGCAAGTTGTTGGGGACTTGCAGTCGCACTCCACATGGAGCGACGGCAAGGCGTCGATCTTGGAGATGGCCCAAGCCGCCCGCGAGCATGGCTATGAATACCTCGCCATTACCGATCATTCCCGAAGCCTGGGCGTGGCGCGCGGTCTGACTATCGAACGCCTCAAGGAGCAGAGACAGGAAATCGCCGAGGCGCAGCGCATTCTGGGCGATGATATCCACCTGCTGCACGGAACCGAAGTGGAAGTGCTGGCGGATGGAAGCCTGGATTTTCCCGACGACGTGCTCGCGGAGCAGGACATCGTGGTGGCTTCGATCCACTCCTCGCTGCGCCAGCCGCGGGAGCGCATCACCGAGCGCATGCTGGCTGCGATTCGCAATCCTCACGTGGACGTGATCGGCCATCCCTCGGGACGCATCATCGGCCGCCGTGATCCCTCCGATCTGGACATGGAACGAATCTTTCAAGCGAGCGCTGAGGCGGGGGTGGCGCTGGAGATCAACGCTCATCCCGACCGTCTGGATCTGAAGGATGTCCATGCTCACCGTGCGATGGAGCTGGGCTGCCTGCTGTCGATCAACACCGATGCCCACAGGCCGGAGCACTTCGCCGTTCGTATCTACGGCGTAGCTGTGGCTCGCAGAGCCTGGCTGACGGCCGAGAACGTGATCAACACCTGGCCCTTGGAACGCCTGCGACGTTGGCTGAAGGCGAGGGGCTGATCCATCGAGGCACGAAACCTCGATGCGCCGCAAGGGTTTCATCCTTCGGACGCCAAGATTGGGATGCTCATAGGAGGTCCAATGTCTGATATTGCAATCATTACCGATAGTCTTGCTTCAATTCCCGATGATCTTCTTAAGAAGTACGGAATAGGGGTCGCGCTGCAGATCCTGATCTGGGGTGAGGAGACGCTCCTGGACGGCGTGGACATCACTGAGTGGCAGTTCTATGAGCGCCTGGCCACGGCCGACGTGATGCCCACCACCTCGCAGGCGACGGCCGCCACGTTCGTGAAACTCTTCGAGCCGCATGTGGCCAAGGGATCGCCGATCCTGGCAATCCTGGTTTCGGATGTGCTCTCGGGCACCATTCAATCTGCCGAGCAGGCCAAGCACAGCTTCCAGGGCGCAGCCATCGAAGTCGTCGACTCCAAGGCCGCCTCAATGGCGCAGGGATACCAGGTGCTGGCAGCCGCGCGCGCAGCCGAAGAAGGAATGCCATTCGATGAAGTGGTCAAAATGGCGCGCCGTGCGCCGGATCACACCGGTGTGCTCTTTGTAGTGGACACGCTAGAGTTCCTGCATCGAGGTGGGCGTATTGGTGGAGCCAAGAAGTTGTTGGGCACCATGCTGAGCCTCAAGCCGGTGCTCCAGCTGCAGGAAGGGGCAGTGGAGCCGCTTGAGAATGTGCGAACCAAGAGGAAGGCCAAGGTGCGCATGCTCGATCTGGTGGAGGGGAGACTTGCTGGGAAGGACAAGATTCGCCTGGCAGCGCTTCACGCCAACGCCGAAGACGAGGCCGTGGAACTGCTTGAAACCATGCAGGAGCGTTTCGAAGCGATTGAGACGCACATGACGCCCGTCAGCCCAGTAATCGGCACGCATACCGGACCGGGAACGGTAGGCATAGCCTATAGCTACGGGCTGTAGCGGGGGAGCAAGAATTCGTATTCAAGCTATTGGACATTGCACATGCACCGCAGGATCATCGTCAAGAACGAGCCTG
>DAOVIK010000231.1 GCA_030673735.1 Anaerolineae bacterium | reverse complement strand
CATGTTCAGCGATGGCCTGGTGCACGCCGGCGACAGGCGCGGCAGGCCGATGGACATCGTCGGATGTCTGCAAGAACTGCTGAATGAGGAAACATCGGATCCCTCACATTGGGCCGATCACCTGCTCAATGTAGCCATTAAGCTTGACGATGGCCGTCCTGGCGACGATATCAGCGTCTTGGTTAGTGCTGTGCTTCCTCGCGGTGAGAAGGATGCCCGACGTCTCACCGTAAGCATGCCTCTTTGAGTTCATGTTGTATGTAATGGAGACGACATGCCCGATGCGGCTAATGAAAAGCACCTACGCATCGTGATAGTTGGTCCATGCGGCGCGGGGAAATCCACTCTCGCGGAAGGACTTACGGCCCGGCATTTCCCAGCTCGTCAGATCACCCAAGAGCATTCGTTCGTGCCTAACATGTGGAAGCTCCTTTCCAAGCCGGATATCCTGATATACCTGGATGCCTCCTTCGAAGTCTACAACCAGCGCAAACCGCTCGATTGGGGCCCAAAGGACCATACCGAGCAGATTCGCCGCTTGGCGCATGCGCGCCAGCATTGCGATATCTACCTCCCTACGGACGGCCTCACTCCCGATGAAATCTTGCGCAGCGTGCTGCAATCCCTGCAGGACCTGACGTAGCTGCAGCGAACACGAATTGGACACACCCTCGCTTCGACGGTATAATCGGCAAGCCAGCCCTCTGGCACCCAGAGCCGAAGAGCGGCTGGTTTTTCATGACCCACGGAGGATATCGATCTCATGATTCGAGGCTATTATCGCTGGCTCATTCCAATCCTGATCATCGTTGGTGTTGCCATTTGGATAGTGCTTCCAACCAATCCCGGCATCCACATTGGATCTTTCCACCGGGATGTGAAGGTCGTGCAAGGTCTGGATCTACAAGGAGGTCTGCAGGTATTGTTGGAAGCAGATCTTCCACCGGGCGAGGAAGCTACATCGGAGCAAATGCAAACCGCGCGCGACATCATAGAGCGCCGTGTGAACGGCTTGGGAGTCAGCGAGCCGCTTGTCCAAGTTGCGGGAGCAAATCGCATCCTGGTTGAGTTGCCTGGAATCGGCAATCCTGAAGATGCGGTAGCTGTAATCAAGGAAACCGGTCTCCTCGAATTTGTGCAATTCGGAGCCCAAGAATTCCTCACCCCTGGAATGATCATCAACACCGATTACGGCCTGAGCACCGAGCCAGAACCAGAAACAGAAGGTGACGCCGAAGAGCCTACCGCCACTGCTGAGGAATCCCCGAGCCCTACTGCGACAAACACCGCCGAACCCGCTCCAGAAGCTACGGCATCGCCGGATCCAACTGCGGAATCTGAAGAATCCACTCCCATTGCAGAAGCAACCGCCCAGCCTTCCCCGACCGCCACTGAAGAGACCGTCGTCCCTGATGCAACCCCCGACGCTGGCGACAGGATCTTCCATACGGCGATGACTGGCGCGATCATCAAGGATGCCTTTGCAAGCCGAGATCAGCAAACCGGCGCGTTCGTTGTCGCTTTCGAACTCACCGACGAAGGTGCGGTGCTCTTTGGCGACTATACAACCGCCCACGTCGGCGAGAGGTTGGGCATCGTGCTTGACAACCGCCTTATCTCCGCGCCGACGATCAACGAACCTATTGTTGGGGGTAATGCCTCCATCAGAGGCAATTTCACTGCTGAGCAGGCAAACAACCTGGCGGTCACACTACGCTACGGATCGCTGCCCGTGGCGTTGGTGACAGTTGAAACCAAGAGCGTCGGCCCAACCCTGGGCCAGGACTCGCTGCGCAAGAGCACCATTGCAGGCTTCGTCGGCCTGCTGGTCGTCATGGTCTTTATGGCCGCCTACTACCGGCTGCCGGGGCTATTAGCAAACTTGGCCTTGCTTGTGTACGCAATCGTCACATTCGCATTGTTCAAGCTCATTCCCGTTACGCTTACGCTGCCGGGCATTGCCGGATTTGTGCTCTCGATCGGAGTAGCCGTCGATGCTAACGTGCTTATCTTTGAGCGCATGAAAGAAGAACTCCGCGCAGGGCTCAGGCTGGAGCGAGCGATTGACCTCGGATTCTCGCGCGCCTGGCCATCGATTCGCGATTCCAACCTATCCACGCTGATCACCTGCGGAATCCTTTACTGGTTCGGCAACACGTTTGGCGCAAGCATCGTCAAGGGCTTCTCGCTCACCCTCGCCTTAGGCGTGCTCGTCAGCTTGTTCACGGCAATAACGGTCACGCGCACGTTCTTGCATGTTGTCCTTGACAACATCAAACTCTCGGACCACCCGCGCTGGTTCGGTATTTAGGAGCGCACCATGCTGGACATCGTCGGAAAGCGATATTGGTACTTCGGCTTTTCGCTTCTCGTGATCATCCCCGGATTGATTGCTCTCATCCTGTGGGGATTACCACTGGCTATCGATTTCACGGGCGGCAGCTTGCTTGAGGTGCGCTTCCTGTCCGGCAATGCCCCCGAACCAGCGGAGATCGTGGAACTCTACCAAGAATTCGATATCAGCGACCCAATCGTGCAGAGCGCGGGGGAATCCGACATTCTTGTACGTAGCAAGGAAGTCGATGACGCCACCAAGGCCGACCTGCTGGCTGAGATGGAGTCTCGCTTTGCCGGCCCCATCGAGGAGTTGCGGTTTGAATCCGTCGGGCCCTCGGTCGGCGCTGAGGTCGCCCAGCGCGCGGCCGGCGCGGTTGGGCTGGCAGCCCTCGGCATTCTGGCCTACATCACCTGGGCTTTCCGCAGCGTTCCCAACGCCTTTCGCTACGGATTCGCAGCCATCATGGCCATGCTTCACGACGTGGCGCTGGTTATCGGCGTGGAAGCGATCTTCGGTCACTTCCTCGGTTGGGAGGTTGATGCGCTCTTCTTGACGGCTTTGCTCACGGTAATCGGGTTCTCGGTCCACGATTCGATCGTGGTGTTCGACCGCATACGCGAGAACCAGCGCACATACCGGCGATTGAATTACGAAACTCTGGTCAATCACTCCATCGTGCAGACACTCGATCGCTCGATCAACACTCAGCTCACGGTCATGCTGACGCTCCTGGCCTTGCTCCTTCTCGGGGGCGTCACAACTCGCCACTTCGTGACCATCTTGCTGATCGGCGTTCTCAGCGGCACGTATTCTTCGATCTTCAACGCCGCGCCCATTCTCGTGGTATGGGAGAATCGCGAATGGCGCTGGTGGTTCCGGCGCAAGCCTGCAAGCACATCCAACTAGTATCGCCGTAAAATGCCAGCGAGCTGGCCGCACATGGCCAGCTCGTATTGATTCACGAGCACATAGCTGCCTAGCCCATGATCCACAAACCTTGGGCTGATCAGTCTTCCGTCAATGCCTCTTGCGGTACTTCGGCGCCTGTGTCCAATGGCACGCAGCGAAGGCTACTGCGGCCGGAGGATTTGGCGTCGTAGAGCACCTTGTCAACCGCTCGTATAAAGGCAGCCGGCGTGGCATAAACGTG
>DAOVIK010000265.1 GCA_030673735.1 Anaerolineae bacterium | reverse complement strand
GGGATCCGGGATCCTCGTAGCCGGTCGATCGATTGGGCCCTAGATGGCCCACAACCACGCCGATGAGCAAGGAAGCTTGCTCGGTCGGCAGGGCGACCTGTCCGGGCTGGGAGGTTGCCAGCGGCTCCTGGGGCTCAAATGCGGACATGAGCTGACTCACCAGATCGCCCGGATTGATGCTGGCGGGTGTCCAGGCCGTGAACGCGGTTGCCACCAACGCGGCCACGCCCAGCGTTCTCAAGAGATGGCGAATCACTTGACGTGCAAATGGTCCGGACGAACCCTCACGCGCGGCAGACGCCTGTCTTTCAGACATGCGATTCGGAACCTCAACTATGAGTCATTATAGCAGGCAAATCTCCCTGCCTTTTAATGGACGCAAGTACTAAGAATCCGGTTCCCAGATATTGAAACGGGCCACTTCTCGCCTGTTTTTGGTCCGCACGAATGGCCCTGCCCAAGCCCCATGATGAGTTCGGCAAGCATACCACAACCGCTCAACAGCCGCACGCTCGCCGTGCGAAGCATGTGGCAGGGCAATCCTAAGCCGCAGTAGAAGAGGTTGGCCTACGCGTGGGACAGCGGTTAGAATCAGAAGTAATCGTTGGACTGCGGCCCCCTTTGGGCCGCGAATACAACATCAAACCGTTTCGGAGAGATCGATGATTCTGCAGCTGGACGAAGAGCTGCTGGCTGAGATTCGGCGCCACGCAGAAGAGAACTACCCCGAGGAAGGCGCGGGATTGATCCTCGGCGAAAAAGGCTCAGAAACGCAGCGAGCGATCCAGCTCATGCCGTTTACCAATCGCTCTGCCGAAGAGACGCGCCGGCATCGCTACCGTCTGGATCCCCAGGATATGCTGGCTGCTGAATTGGAGGGCCAACGTCAAGGCTTGGACGTGCTGGGCATCTTCCACTCGCATCCGGATCATCCCGCTGAACCCTCACAATACGACACGCATTGGGCATTTCCTTGGTTTTCAAATGTGATCACGAGCGTTCAAGATGGCAAGGCGCACGAGACCCGCAGCTGGCGATTAAGCAAAGGCCGCAGCGAGTGGACAGAAGAGCAATTGGCGATTCAGGGAGCCAACGAGCTGGAGAAATAGGCAAGAAACCGCAGTGTGAACCCAAATGGGGAGCAACAGCATGAATCAAGCCAAGGATACCCGCAAAGGCGCCGGCCTATCACACGAGGAGATACTGCGCTACTCACGGCATCTGCTGCTGCCTGAAGTTGGCATAGAGGGGCAAATGAAGCTCAAGGACGCCGCGGTGCTGGTGGTGGGGACCGGCGGGTTGGGCTCGCCGGCGGCCATGTACCTGGCGGCAGCCGGGGTGGGACGCATCGGATTGGTTGACTACGATGTCGTCGAAGCCACCAATCTTCAGCGACAGATCATTCACGGCGAGGCCACTCTCGGAGAGCGAAAGGTCCTCTCGGCACGCGATCGTCTGCTTGATATTAATGCTGACATCGCGGTCGAAGTCTACGATCAGGTTTTCACGTCCGAGAACGCAATGCGCATCGCCGAGCCCTACGGTCTGATCATCGACGGTTCCGACAACTTTCCCACCCGCTATCTGATCAACGACCTGTGCGTGCTCACGGGCAAGCCCAACGTGCACGGTTCGATCTTCCGCTTCGAGGGCCAACTGAGCGTCTTCTGGGCAGAGAAAGGCCCGTGCTACCGCTGCCTGTTTCCCGATCCGCCGCCTCCTGGATTGATACCCTCTTGCGATGAAAGCGGCGTCTTTGGTGTGCTCCCCGGCACGATCGGAACGCTGCAGGCCGCGGAAGCACTGAAGCTGATCCTGGGCGTCGGAGAGCCGATGATCGGCCGGTTGCTGCTCTACGACGCGCTGCAGGGAAGCTTTGATATCGTCCGCTTCAACAAGAATCCCGACTGCAAGATCTGCTCTGAGCGCCCCGAAATAGCCAATCTGATCGATTACGCGGCCTTCTGCGGCGTGCCTGGGCACGATCAGCAGCATGCAGCGCTGGATGCGGAATGGGAGATCGAGCCCCGCGATCTAGCCGAACGCCTGAAGCGCGGCGAACGCCTTCGCTTGATCGACGTGCGCGAGCCGCATGAAATGAAGATCTCCGAGTTGGAAGGCCAGGAGCTGATCCCCCTGGGTTCGCTGGCCGCCCGCATGCGCGAGCTCGACAGCGACGAGCAAATCGTGCTCTTCTGCAAGAGCGGTACCCGCTCGTCACGCGCTCTGCTGATGCTGGCCGGGGCGGGCTTTGCCAATGTACAGAACCTGCGCGGCGGCATCAACGCCTGGGCGCGTGAGATCGATCCCGGGCTGCCTGTCTACTAGCCATAGAGTCCTTCTATTCCCCTGATTTATCATGTTTATCCCTTGGAGCTGGATATCCCTGCGATGCCGCGCCGTCTAGTCGCGCCGCTTGCCGCCGATGGACCGGCATCGCCAAGCCCTATGTTCCGTCCCTGCCGTTTCGTTCGTCGCCCTGACGAAGCCGCCTTTTATGCAAGGTACCGTAGAGACGTTGCGCCGTTCGTCGTTCACCCCAGATGTTCTGAATGGGGTCCCGCATGTTCTCAGCGGGATGCAACGTCTCTACGCGAGATTTGCGAAATGGCGCACCAACTCAACGTCGTAGGGGCGTCCTCCCAACAGAGCAGTGGGACAGGCGCTGGGACGCCCGTTGCTACATCAGCAAAGCCGAATTCAGGTGCAACGCACTTCCAAAAGTGCGTTGCACCTTGTACGCATCACAAACCTCCTTCGCACAGGCCAGGCGCGTCCATGCCCCAAAACGAGATTCTTCGCCGTTCGTCGTTCACCCCAGACGATCTTACTGGGGCCCCTGATGATCTTACTGGGGCCGCTGCGCGGCTCAGAATGACATCGAGGTCACCATGAGAAAGATTCTCCCCCTGTTGCCGCGTCGTAGGGGCGCCCCGCTGGGGCGTCTCAGGAACGGGGCCTCAGTCGTGGAAATCCGGCTCTCTCGGTGCAATCATCAACCAATTCAAAGGCAAATGCACAAAACGTATACGCTCCTCGGGCCACTCGGAATTTGCTTGGCAGCGCGGCTATTATGACCACATTATTCGTGATCAGAAAGATCTTCGCCGCATACGACGCTACATCCGCCTTAATCCGTTGAAATGGTCCCTGGACCCCTACTAT
>DAOVIK010000220.1 GCA_030673735.1 Anaerolineae bacterium | reverse complement strand
TTGGCGAGGACATCAGCGCCAACATGCGCACCGTGCGCGTCCTGCCGTTGCGCATACCCATAGAAGAGAAAGCTCCCCCTGCGCCCGAGCGCCTGGTGGTGCGCGGGGAGGCATTCATCTACCTGCGTGATTTCGAGGCGCTCAACAAGCGCTTGGAGAAAGCAGGTGAAAGGACGTATGTCAATCCGCGCAATGCGGCCGCCGGCGCGCTGCGCCAGCTCGATCCCGCGCTTACGGCCGATCGCCCCATCAGCCTGATGTGCTACTCGATCGTCGATAGCAGCGAGCCGCTTCCCGAGCGGCAGTCCGACGTGCTTGAGTTGCTGCGCGGATTGGGCTTTCCGGTATCTCAAGATGTGGTTGTGAGTGAGGACATCCAAGACGCGGTTGCTGCCGGCCAGCGGCTGGAGGCGAAGCGAGAAAAGCTTCCTTACGAGGCCGATGGCGCGGTGATCAAGATCAACCATCTCGGGCTAGCAGCGGACTTGGGGGTGGTGGGCAAGGATCCGCGCGGCGCGATCGCCATGAAGTTCGCCGCCCAGGTGGTCTCAACCAGGCTGCTGGACATCGGCGTCAACGTGGGTCGTACCGGCGTGATCACGCCTTATGCCATGCTCGAACCGGTCGAGGTGGGCGGCGTGACCGTGCGCAACGCATCGCTGCACAACTTCGACTTCATCGCCGAGAAGGACATCCGCTTGGGGGATCGCGTCTTCATCAAGCGCGCGGGAGACGTGATCCCATACGTGATCGGTCCCATCCCAGAGGAGCGCAGCGGCAAGGAAACTCCCTACAAACCGCCGGAAAGGTGCCCCTCCTGCGGCGAGCCGCTGGAGCGCGTGGCCGGGGAGGTGGCATTCTACTGCGTCAACGCTGCCTGTCCTGAGCAACTCGTGCGCAACGTTGAGCACTTCGCCTGGCGGGGAGCGATGGACATCGAAGGCCTGGGTATCAAGCTGGCCGAACAGTTCGTGCAGCAGGACTTGCTGGAGGATGTCGGCGATCTATACGCCATCACGATGGATGATCTGCTACAGTTGGAAGGCTTCGCCGAAAAGAAGGCCGAGAACCTGCTAAGTGCGCTGGACAACACGCGCACGCGACCGCTGGGACGCTTGATCAATGCTCTTGGCATTCGCGGCGTGGGCGAGGTGGTGGCCAACCTGCTGGCGGATCGCTATACAGATTTGGATGGGCTGGCGAATGCCAAGCTCGAGGAGTTGGAGGGCATTGAGGGGATCGGGCCCATCATCGCCGAAGCGATCGTCGAATGGTTCCGCAATCCCCGCAACAAGCGCGTGATCGAGAAGCTGCGGCGCGCGGGCGTCTGGCCGCAATCCGATCCTGTGGCCAAGGCTACCCCCGCCGGCGTTTTCAGCGGTAAGACGTTCGTGATCACTGGAACCTTGCCATCCCTCACCCGGCAGCAGGCCAAATCCCTGATCGAACGAAATGGGGGGAAGGTGACGGGGAGCGTCAGTAGCCGCACCGACTATCTTCTCACGGGAGCAGATCCCGGTTCCAAGCAGCGACGCGCGAAGGATTTGGGTGTTACAGAGATTGATGAGCAAACACTGCGCTCGTTGATCGAAGCGGGCCATTCCTAGGGCTGAGGGCTGGGCCAGCTATTGACACCCATTTGCTCAAGGCAAGACTTCGGCGTCGGTGCAAATCCCGACCAAGTTCGCAGGAGATCGCTTGATGGATCTGTCACGGAGTGATGACAACATCGCCAATCGTGTTCGCGCCATGTGTGAGCGGATAGATATCGGAACAGCCGCTGGATTCTACTTCTACAACCTTTCAGTCACCGAGCTGCGAGGTGGCGCTCGAGTTGTGGTGAACGGCCGCGAGATGGGCATGTTTGCTTCCTATGGCTATTTGGGCTTGATCGGCCATCCACGCATCAATAAGGCCGCCCAAGACGCGATTGCCAAGTACGGAACGGGAACGCATGGCGTGCGCATGCTGGCGGGAACGTTGGACCTTCATTGTGAACTGGAAGAGACCATCGCGGCATTCAAAGGCACCGAAGCTGCGGTCACGTTCTCATCCGGCTACGTCACCAACCTGACCACGGTTTCGTCCCTGGTCGGCCGTAACGATTACGTCTTCAGCGATAAGCTCAACCATGCCAGCATTGTTGATGGCTGTCTGCTCTCGGGTGCCAAGTTCATACGCTTCCGCCATAATGACATGAAGCAGCTGGAAGACAAGCTAAAGGAGGTTCCCGCCGATGCTACCAAGCTGGTCATCGCTGACGCGGTCTTCAGCATGGACGGCGACGTGATCGACCTGCCGAACGTCGTTAAGCTGTGCAAGAAGTACAACGCGTGGCTTATGATCGACGAGGCGCATTCCATCGGAGTTCTTGGCAAGAAGGGCCGGGGTATCGAGGAGCACTTCGGCGTGGAAGGCACAGTAGACATCAAGATGGGAACGCTGAGCAAGACCATTCCCAGCGTGGGTGGCTACATCGCCGGATCGACCGACCTGATCCGCTATCTGAGGCATGTATCCAGGGCATACATCTTTTCCGCCGCGCTTCCCCCTGCGCAGGCGGCCGCGGCGCTGGAGGCCTTCCGCGTGATCGAGGATGAGCCGCAGCGTGTGGCAGACCTGCAGCGCAATACCGAATTGTTCATCACCGGCCTAAAAGATCGCGGCTTCAACACGCTGCTCACCGAAACCGCCATCGTGCCCGTCATCTGTGGCAGCGACGAGGCTGCCTTCATGGTGACAGGCGAAGCCCATGCACATGATGTGTTCGTGCTACCGGTCATCTCCCCGGCAGTTCCAGCGGGGCTAGCGCGCCTTCGCGCGACCGTAACCGCCGCGCATACACCGGATGAGATCGAGCATGCCATGGATGTGATCGAAGGCGCCGGGAAGAAGATCGGCATCATCTGATCCAGGGGATTCCCCTAATCGAGGTGCACTTGTCAGCAATTCGTCTCAGGCCCGGTCGTGAGCGATCAGTGTTGAAGCGTCACCCTTGGATCTTCTCCGGCGCGGTTGCCGAAGTGAGCGGCGACCCGCAATCCGGAGACTCCGTTGAGGTCCATGCCCACGATGGCGTCTGGCTCGCGAGAGCCTCCTATTCCCCGCAATCCCGAATTCGCGCCCGCATATGGACTTGGCAATCCGAGGACCAGCTCGACGAAGCCCTCATCTCGCGCCGTCTCGATCAAGCCATCGAGGCCCGGAGCGGTCTCGCAGAGGAGCCCAAGTTGGATGCCTATCGGGAGGCGCATGCCGAATCGGATCGCCTGCCGGGCTTGATCATCGACCGCTATGGCCCGTTCCGTGTGCTGCAATTCTTAGCCACGAGCTCCGAGCATTGGCGTGATTTCATCATCTCGCATCTCGCTTCGCGAGGCGATTGCGAGGGCATCTTCGAGCGCTCCGACGTAGAGGTACGCGGCCTAGAAGGTTTGCCGCCTCGCCAGGGTTCGCTCTGGGGAAAGGAGCCTCCTGCGGCGCTCGTGATTCGCGAGCACGGCCTGCGATTCAATGTCGATATCGCACGCGGGCATAAAACCGGCTTCTACCTGGATCAGCGCAGGAATCGCCTCATCTTTCGCCGCATCTTCCTGGGCGGTGAAGTCCTCGATGCTTTCTCATACACCGGTGGCTTCACGCTGGCCGCGCTGGCCGAGGGTGCGGAGAAGGTGCTGGCCATTGATTCATCAAACCCGGCCATCGAGCTGGCACGCCAG
>DAOVIK010000225.1 GCA_030673735.1 Anaerolineae bacterium | reverse complement strand
ATAATATGCCAGCTACCATCGGCAATATCAGCGAGGCCCTGCAGCGCAGCGATCATTCCGCCGGCTCCATGATCTACCAACCAGGCCGTGTGCCCTTGAACCAGCAGAAGCAGAATGGCAAGGCTCAGCAGATTCACAGCTACCTTGGCGATGCGTGTCGCTGTCGTCCATTGCCTTTGCCAGAGCAGGTAGATATCCAATCCAATGCTAGCCAGTATCGAAACGCTGATCCATCCGATGAATCGCGGGATCACCGGATTGGCGAAGAACTCACCGCCAGGAAACTTCACAAACCCGATCCACTGAGGGAAGAAAACCAGCAAGACCAGAATGACGATGCCCATCACGATGCCGAAGATGCGCTCCCCTCTCTTCACGGTTATGGCTTCCTCGATCCTTGGCAGGCTCTCCGGATCCCACGCTATATCGGTTGTGTCGGGACGCACTTCAAACCGCTGCAGAATGGCAAACACGATGACGATCGTACCAAAAGCTGCCGGAACTCCAGACAGCAGCCATTCCAAGACTTGAAGGGGAGCGAATGATCCTTGACCGGCCAGTAACGCAAGACCCCAGGCCAGCAACTGCGCTCCTAATACAGCCGCCAAGGTGATCCCGGTCACCAGCTTGAAGAGCGGGTACAGGGCTGGTCCTATGAGATACTGCCCTTCGGGATGATAGGATGCCGCCACTGCCTTCGGCGGACCATGCTCCTTCAGCAGCTCAGCAATCTCGGCCTCGGTCGGCTCCGAACCAGCTCGATCCTCCAGCGCATCCACCAGCAGGGATCGCAGTTCTGTTTGAATATCAGTTCGGTTCTTACGAGGCAGGTGTCGCCCAACCTCATGCACATATCGGTCAATTAAAGTCATGGTTGCTACCTCCAATGGACGTTCAGTCCAATAGTGTTTCCGTGATCGTCGCCAAGTCGCGCCACGACGTCTTGAGCGATTCCAGCAGTTGCAAGCCGGCCGGATTGATTTGGTAGTATCGGCGGGGGCGCGAGCCGTCGACGTTCCATTCGCTTTGCAGAAGCCCCTGAGCTTCCAGTCTCCTGAGCAGTGGGTAGAGCGTGCCCTGTTCAATCTCGAGTCCGCGCTCAGCCATGTCTCTCATCAACTTGTACCCGTACTTGGCTTCCTTCAACTGGCTGAGCGTGGCCAAGACCAGAACACCTCTCCGGAGTTCCTGCGTTAGCTTTGTGCGGATCTCAGCAATCTCTTGTTCATTCATCATGCTTCACATTATACTGTGTAATACCTTATAATGTCAAGTCCCAATATTATGAGTTTCTGAACTCATTCCACACTACCGCTTTTGCTCCGCGCAAGCTGTTAGGAGCGCCTGGTTTCACTATACAACTGGCCCCCTGATCAGGATCCGCATACCACCCATAAGTCCTAAAGACAGGGTAGTTTACAAAGGCCAGAACTGATGATATTATGGCGCCAGTGGTTGCTAGTGAGTTCTGTCTGCAAGTCGTACGAGCAATGCCTGGGCTACGACAGCCAGGCTGTTGAGGTTATCCGCTCCCGCGGATGAACACGACCGCCGACGAACGAAACAAGCACCTTCGTATCTCCGTTTGCTGAAAGGAGCAAGAGCATGACCGAGCGTGAGATCGGCACGGTCAAGTGGTTCAACAGCGGGAAGGGATATGGCTTCATCCAGAGAGAAGAGGGGGATGACGTTTTTGTCCACTACACCGCCATTCAGGCCGAGGGCTTCCGCACGCTTGAGGAAGGCCAGCGAGTGGAATTCGCGGTAGAGCAAGGACCAAAGGGACCCCAAGCAGCCAACGTCACAATAGCCTAAACCGGCCAACCAAACAGGCCCCGCCGCAAACGGCGGGGCCTCTTCTTTTTTACACCAACTCCCCCTTCTTCTCACTCAAGCTACCGTACGCGTGATCCCAACTCCGCGCCCTCGTCAGGCTGCAGCAGATGAAGCGAGCCATCGGCATTGAGCGCTGCCAGTATGAGAGCTTGCGACATGTGATTGGCGATCTGCTTGGGCGGGAAGTTGGTTACCGCCACCACCTTGCGGCCAAGCAAGCTTTCGCGCGCGTAGTCCGCCTTGATGGCTGCCGACGACCGTTTGATCCCGATTTGTGGTCCAAAATCGATGGTCAGTAGATAGGATGGGCTTCTCGCCTGCGGGAATTCCTCCGCCTCCAGAATCACGCCCACGCGCATTTCGACCCTGTCGAAGTCATGCCACGAAATGGTCTCCATGATCACTCCTGACTTCTCGCATCTGTTTGCGGGGATGCGGGCGTGCGTCCGCCATGCAGTTCGCGGTGTACCAAGCTCAGTTCTCGCACCTGCTGCTCGGCATGGTAAGAGGACCTGACCAACGGGCCACTCTCTACCCAGCGAAACCCGATCTCCTCGCCGAAGCGCTTGAAGTGATCGAATTCTTCGGGCGTGTAGTACCGTTCGATAGGAAGGTGGGCCTTCGAGGGCTGCAGGTATTGGCCGATGGTGAGAATCTCGACCCCCCAATCGCGCAGATCGCGCATCACCTGCTCGACCTCCTCGATTGTCTCACCCATGCCAACCATGATTCCCGACTTGGTGAGCACCTCCGGATCGAGTTGCTTCGCATTCTCAAGTGTCGCCTGCGCCCACTCGTAGCGATCCTGGGGCTGGATCTTCTTGAACAGCCGGGGAACGGTTTCCACGTTGTGATTGAGAATCTCAGGACGAGCGTCCATGACGATCTTGAGGTTTTCCCTTGAGCCCTTGAAATCCGGCACCAACACCTCAACAGAGCATCCGGGCTGAAGCTCACGGATACGGCGAATGACCATGGCGAAGATGGGCGCTCCGCCGTCGGCTCGTTCATCACGATTGACGCTGGTGATCACCGCATGGCGCAGGTTCATGTCGCGCACCGCGCGCGCCACCCGCTCGGGCTCCTCCCAGTCCAGCGGATCGGGGCGACCGGTCTTGACATCGCAGAAGCTGCATGATCGGGTGCAGGTGTCTCCCATCATCAGGAAGGTCGCGGTTCCGCTGCCCCAGCACTCGCCCATGTTCGGGCAACGCGCCTCCTCGCAGACTGTGTGCAGCGACTTGCTGCGCATGATCCCTCGCAGGCGCTCGTAAGTCTCACCCGATGGCGCGCGAACCTTGATCCATGGCGGCCGGCGGAGCGGGTTCTTGGCGCTGCTTTCTGACTGCGTGTCTTTCGTCATGCTAAATTCTTCACTCCCGTACGTTCAGGAATCATTCTACCGCGCTTGGACACGGATCCTAAACCTTCCGCTCCACTTTTGAATGGACGCCTCTAAGGGTTGTCATTCTGAGGCGCGCAGCGCCGAAGAATCTCGTTCTCCGGCATCAACGGGCCTTGCCTGCCAGAATCGAGATCCCTCGGCTCGTTTCACTCCCTCGGGATGACACAGTGCGACGTACCGTCCGCTTTGAAAGCTTCCTCGATTGGAAACGGTCCATTGTAGAGACGCACCGGCTGCCTGCCCCAAGTTCTCATTGGGGTGCGTCTCTACGGATTCCGTCTTAAAGGTCTAGCTTCACGCGTGCGAAAGCCTCCTCCTCCGGCATCAAAGACTCCATATTCACATGCAAAGCTTCCTTGTACGTTTTCACCAAGCGAGAGCTTTGCACCATCGAGATTTTGAGGGGGCCGTTCGCTGTTCGCCCCT
>DAOVIK010000042.1 GCA_030673735.1 Anaerolineae bacterium | reverse complement strand
TGGAGATGTCATCGAAATACACCGGGGATACGTTCCCCCGTACAGCGCGGTACTGGACGCTGACGTAGAACCCTACCCAGTTCAGGGCCACTTCAAACGGAAATTGCCTGTACCCCACAAATGGCGCCCAAGCCGCCTCTTCCATTTCGCGCTCGCTGAACGGCATGCCCCCCACTCGCACCCGCATTTCACGCACCGGCGCATCGTAGCTGGACGCGCGAAAGGTGACTCCCACCTGGATGATGTCTCCGACGACGCCACCCATGGCCTCCCGACCCTCCTCAATAATCACTGAGCCGTAAATCTGACGATAGGGCGTGGGCGTAATGGTCGGGGGCCTGCCAACGCGAGATGATCGAGGAATAATCGTGGCCAGATGAGAGATGATGTCTTCCTGGGCTGCGATCCGGGTGGCATGATACGAGATTATGTCTTCATAGCGTGCGATTCGGGTAGCCAATAAAGCATTCGGTGTTGCCCTGGCCTGAAGAGTCTCATCGCCGTCACCGAGGTCGAAGGCAATCGATAGGCTGCAAGCTATCAATCCCCCGGCGAGCATCATGAGCGCCAGGCTGAGAATCAAGCGCGTCGATCGCTGATTCATATTTGACCGCATAGTCTCATCTCCATTTCAACATATCCCCCTTACTGGGCAACCACAAGAATGTCTACCGATGATCCACCTTCAACGGATAGTGTATGTTCTCCTGGAGAGGTTCCAGCCGGAACAACTAAGGTACCTAGACAAGCATTCACGTAACACTGGATGGTTCCCGCGGGTTCATCGTCGAAGTAAAGCTGAAAGGCCTTGGCGGATTCATTCACTGAGTCACCGCATTCATTATCCCACCGAAGATATCCTCCAACAGCGATGATCTCAAGCTCATCTCCGGGCGCCGCGCCCTCGGTCTCGATCGGCGCCAGTTCGGGCCAAATCACCTGCGCGGTTTCTGTTGGGAATGCATCTTCCCAAGCGCATGGGAAATCATCTTGCTGCGTGGATGGCTGCGTGGGAGTTTCGATAGTTGGTGCCGTCGAGCATGCGACCAAGACGCTGCAGGCCACCAACACACTCATCAATTTCCAGCTCCACATGCACATTCGGAACCCTCCTTGGGGAGCGCATTGTGCCTGCGGTTTCGTATGTATACCACACCCCAAGATGTCGTCAGCCGCCAATTATCTTGTGTCCGGACCATTGTCAAGACATCTATCCTGCACACGATTCGGTTTCAAACGGCGGCATGCTATACTTTCACCACGCCGGAGAGACTACCCCCCGCAAGGCAGATCCACAATCATGCGGCGGTCTTCTCGAACAATAGCGAAACGTGTCCGTCAGCGGTGGCAGTCCTGACACAAGTTAGCATCCTGGCGCTTCCAAGCTGCTCTCTCCACCTCGAGAGCCGACGCTGATCAGGCACATCGCTTCAAGCTGAAGGAGGCAAACGAATGGCTCGCATTGTCCGCGGCGCATTGTTGCAGGCAACCTACACGGGCGACAAAGAATCCATGATCAAGAAGCACGAGAAGCACGCCCGCGAGGCAGCCAAGCAGGGCGCTCAAATCATGTGCTTCCAGGAGCTATTTTACGGACCGTACTTCTGCCAGGAACAAGACACCAAATGGTACAGCCTGGCCGAACCCATACCTGATGGCCCGACGACTAAACGGATGCAGAAATTGGCCAACGCGACGGGGATGGTCCTGGTTGCCTCGATGTACGAAGAGGAATCAACGGGCGTCTACTACAACACAGCAGCGGTTATCGATGCCGATGGAAGCTATCTAGGCAAATATCGCAAGACCCACATACCCCAGGTTGGTGGATTCTGGGAGAAGTTCTACTTCCGCCCTGGGAACTTGGGCTATCCAGTGTTTGACACCGCTGTCGGCAAGGTTGGTGTCTACATCTGCTACGACCGCCACTTTCCTGAGGGTGCCCGCATGCTGGGGCTCAACGGCGCTGAGATCGTTTTCATTCCATCGGCAACCTCGCGCGGCCTCTCACAGCACCTATGGCGCATCGAACAAACCTCCCACGCCATCGCAAATGGCTATTTCGTGGGTACCATCAACCGTGTGGGGATCGAAGAAGATCTGGGCTCCAACGACTATTATGGTCAGAGCTACTTCTGTACGCCGCGCGGTGAATTCGTGGGTGAGGTTGGCGATGCCCATGAGGAAGAGCTTCTTGTCCGTGATCTTGACATGGATCTGATTCGCGAAGTGCGCAATGTATGGCAGTTCTATCGCGACCGCCGGCCGGAAGCCTATGGCAAGATCGTGACTCCTTAGGGCCAACAGGGACCTGATCTATCATCCTGCGGCTGGGATCTCAATCCGGAGGAATTGGCATGGCCAATCTAAGCGTCGAATTCGTGGGGATGCACTTTCCAAATCCGTTCATGCTGGCCTCGGCGCCGCCCACTCGGACTGCTGAGATGATCAAGAAAGCCTTCGCCGCCGGCTGGGGCGGCGCGGTGACCAAGAGCATCGCCCTTGAGCCGGCACAAGATCTCCAACCCCGCCTGCAGCCGATCGTCCACCGCAAGCGCAACATCGGCATGGGAAACGTGGAATTGACCACTCAAATGACAGTGGCGGATTGGCAGCGGGATATCGCGGAGGTCAAGTCCGATTACCCCGATCGTCCTCTTTGGGCCAGCATCATGGACGCACCGGTGGAAAAAAACTGGCAGCGCTTGGCCGAAGCCGTGCAAGAGGCTGGCATCGATGCCCTCGAGCTCAATGTGTCCTGCCCTCACGGCATGCCCTCCAAGGGTATGGGCGCCTTCATCGGCCAGAACGCAGAGCTGACTGGGCAAGTGGTAGCTTGGGTGAAAAAGGTCGCCAAGGTTCCAATTGTGATCAAGCTGACGCCCAACGTAAGCGATATTGCTTTCATTGCCCAAGCGGCCATGGAAAATGGGGCCGACGCCCTCTGCACCGTGAACACGGTTTCCGGACTGATGGGCGTGGATTTGGACACCCTGACCCCTCTGCCCGCAGTCGGCGGCGTATCAACTTATGGCGGCTACTCGGGGCCGGGTATCAAACCTATTGCGCTTCGTTGCGTGGCCCAGATCGCCAAGGCAACGGGCCTTCCGGTATCTGGACTGGGCGGATTGACTACCTGGCAGGATTCGGTCGAATTCATGGCCGTCGGCGCCACCACCGTGCAGGTCGGCACGACCGTGATGTGGAAGGGATACGACATCATCGAAGAATTCCTGCAGGGAGTAAATGACTATCTAGAAGACAAGGGTATTGCAGAAGTCAACGAGATCATCGGCGCAGCCTTGCCCAAGATCGTCGAGTTTCCCGAAATGCCTCTGGATCCACGCGCCAAGGCCGTCGTGGACGATTCCTGCAACGGATGCCTTCTCTGCGTCGTCGCCTGTTCCGATGGTGGCTACCAAGCCATCAGCGGGGTCAAGGGTGAGGTAGTGACCATAGACGGCGAGAAGTGCGACGGCTGCAGTCTTTGCATGATGGTCTGCCCGTTGGGCAGCATTACCATGACACCTGAATAGAATCCTCTCGCGAGCCGCCTAGAGATTGTCGCGGCTCTTCATGACCTCGTGCTGCCTTAACGCAGGCAGCACATCGTAAGGAGGCTAGCATGGACCTGGTGATCAAGAACGGTATGATCGTGACCGCCACCGAGACTTATCAAGCCGACATCGGCATTGAGGGCGAGAGCATCGCCTTGATCGGCAAGGACCTTTCGGGCGATGAAACCATCGATGCAAAGGGGAAGTACGTCATGCCGGGCGGTATCGATCCCCACACACACATGGAACTGCCATTCATGGGATCCATCTCAGCTGACGATTTCCGCACCGGAACCATCGCCGCAGCTTGCGGCGGAACCACCACGATCATCGATTTCGCAATTCAGGGCGCGGGGCAAACCCTTCGCGAGGCGCTCGACATCTGGCTCGAGAAAGCCGCCGGAAAAGCTTGCATCGATTACGGCATGCATGTGGCCATAGGCTCCATGGATGACGATCGCATGGCCGAGATGGGCGACATGGTGGAATTCGGCGTGCCAAGCTTCAAGATCTTCATGGCCTACAAAGGCAGCTTCATGGTCGACGACGAGACCCTTTATCGCGCCTTGCTGCGAGCCAAGGAGATCGGGGGACTGATCACCGTGCACGCCGAGAACGGCGACGTTCTGAATTATCTGATCAACAAACATGTGGCTGAGGGAAAGAAGGAACCAATCTGGCATGCGCTGAGCCACCCTCCCGAAGCTGAAGCGGAAGCCACGCATCGCGCGGTGGTGCTGGCAGGCATGACTGGCGCGCCCTTGTACGTTGTGCACATGAGCAGCGCCGATGCCCTGGAAGCGCTCAAGGAAGGTCGGTCCCAGGGCTTCAAGGTCTATGGAGAAACCTGCCCGCAGTATCTGATGTTCTCAATGGAGAAGTATGAGGAGCCCAACTTCGAGGGCGCAAAGTTTGTCATGTCGCCGCCGCTACGACCGAAGGGGAATTCCGAGGCTTTGTGGAAGGGACTGGCCAGCGGTGATCTGCAGGCCGTGGGCACGGACCACTGTCCCTTCAATTTCGTGGGCCAAAAGGACATGGGGAAAGACGATTTCTCCAAGATCCCCAACGGCATGCCTGGCGTTGAAACGAGGCTTCCGCTTATCTATCACTTCGGGGTCAACGAGGGATTGTTCTCGGTGAACCGCTTCGTTGAGTTGGTTTCCACTGGGCCGGCGCGCTTGTTCGGCCTGCTCCCGCGCAAGGGCACCATCGCCATCGGCGCCGACGCCGATCTTGTGCTGTGGGATCCCAAGAAGAAGCACAAGCTGAGCAAAGAGAACCTGCACATGAATGTAGACCACAGCCCTTACGAAGACGTCACCGTCACTGGCTACCCGGCCGTAGTGCTACAGCGCGGAAAGGTGATCGTCAGGGACAACAAGTTCGTCGGGGAAGATGGGGCCGGAAAATTCTTGAAGCGCAGTCCGATCCATCTGTGAATGGATCATCGATACAATACGTCAGGGGAGAGCATTCTGTGAAGAGGGATGCTCTCCCGTTTGAGTTATGGGCGCTATCCAGCATTAATTCTTGGTAATGAGGCTAACGACAGAAAGCGCCAGTGTTTCGCTAGAATGTGAGTACCGGGGTGAACCTCGGAGGTATGAAGTGTCAAAGAAGACCGTCGAAGAGTACATCGCGGAACTTGAGCCCTGGCAAGGGGAAATCGTCGCACAAGTCAGGAGGATCGTGGTCGAAGCGGCGCCCGAAGCCGAGGAATCCATCAAGTGGGCGCAGCCGGTCTACGAATTAAACGGCCCCTTCGCCTACATCAAGGCCTTCAAGATCTCCGTCAATTTCGGTTTCTGGCGGGGCGTGGATATCCAGGACGCAAAGGGATTGTTGCAGGGATCGGGCGATAAGATGCGTCACGTTAGGCTGTCAAACGTCGCCGACATCGATCATGAAGCCTTCACCGGCTTCATCCATCAAGCCATCAAACTGAACATGCAGAAGGGAGATCCAACAAAGACTCCGTAAGCACAGGGAAGTGTCAACACTTCGATTTCTCATATGGGTGAAGCCTTCGAGCCTCACCCATATTGCTAATCCATTTCGTCTCCTTTCCTTCCCGAAGGGAAGTTCTCAATAGCATGCGTTTTATCACCTCGCCATGGCGGTAAGCATAGTGCATCGGTGGCAAATCTGTGTATCATAGTCATGATAAAAGGCGCGCAGCGCATCTCATCCAAGGCGGAGATAGTATCAGCCATTCGGAATTAGGACATAGCTTGAACACGCACAAGGCACTATAACGATGACCGAAGTCGTCATGCGCGTTGAGGGACTGACGAAATCCTACGGTCCCTTGACAGCCGTCAAGAACCTCAACCTGGATGTGTACGCCGGTGAGATCCTTGGATTCCTGGGCCCGAATGGCGCAGGAAAGACCACCTCGATCAACATGATGGTCGGATTGCTTCAGCCAGACGCCGGGCAGATCACGCTCCACGGAGTTCCGATCTCAGGCAAGGGCAATGACATGCGCTCACGCATCGGTCTTTGCCCTCAAGATGTAGCGCTGTGGGACCGCCTGAATTGTGCCGAGCAGCTAGAGTTCGTGGGCGTGATGCATGGGCTGCAACGATTAAAGGCGCGCGCCGCTGGCGATCGACTGCTCGAGGAATTCGGATTATCCGACAACCGGAAGAAACAAGCCCGCAAGCTGTCAGGAGGCATGCAGCGACGGCTCAACGTGGCAATGGCACTGGTGCATGACCCGGACATCGTGTTCCTCGACGAGCCGGAGGTTGGATTGGATCCACAAAGCCGGGTTATGGTGCGAGAGTACATCCGCGGATTTGTTGGCAAGAAAACCATCATCCTGACCACGCATAACATGGATGAAGCCGATCGCTTATCGGACCGGGTTGCCATCATGGACCACGGTGTGCTCCTGGCGCTTGATACGCCCAGAGCCCTAAAGCGAAGTATCGGGGAAGAAGACGTCCTCGAAATCGAACTAGAAGGCCGCCCAAGAGACCCCGTTAGCATCGAAGCAGCGATAGCTGAGCTGGCCTGCAAGGCTGAATTCGATCCCTCCGGCGGGGCATTGTACATACGCGGCAGTCGGTTGACCGCGCGGCTGCCGTCGATTGTAGAGATGCTGGCCGAGGCTGGCGCGGATTTCGGCGAGATGCGAATGCGTCAAACCACGCTTGAAGACGTTTTCATCCATCATACCGGGCGAAGACTCCGCACATGAGACTCCTGAGCATATTCGCCAAGAGCATGAAGGAGCACTTGCGTGACCCGCTCGTGCTCAGCCTTAGCCTTGCATTCGCTCCGTTCTTCGTGCTTCTGTATGGATTGTTCTTCCCCAGCTATTCCACGACCTTCATTTTGCTCGTTCAGAACCATGACCGCACAGTTCAGATGGCGGATGGGTCATGGTTATCCTGCGGGGATGACATCATCCAAGCCCTGGAAGGTGTCACCCACGCCAGTGGAAACCCGATTCTTGATGTCGAGCAGATCACGGACAGGGCCGCTGCGGAGAGGCGGATTCACGATCGCGATGCGGATGCCTTGCTGATTCTGCCCGAGGATCTTTCGAACAGCATCAAAGAGACCGTTTTAGGCAACCAGCCGGAACCTTCGGAAGTGATCTTCATCGGAGATCTCACGAGCCAGCCCTACATCATTGCCGCCGTGATGGCCAATGCAACCCTGGATGAATATATTCAGGAGGCCACGCAACAACCTGGGCCGGTCAGCATTACGGAAATCGCCTTGGGAGTATCTGCCGAGCGCAGTGAGTTCGAGATCTATGTGCCGGGACTGTTCATCTTTGCCGTCGTGATGCTGATCTTTCAAGCATCCATGGCAATCGCACGAGAGATCGAAAGCGGGACACTGCGGCGTTTGCAAATCTCAGGCATGACGGCTCTCGACTATCTTGGCGGAACCACCCTGGCTCTCATCGTTATCGCCATTGTGCAGGTGCTTCTCACCTTCTTCTGCGCTGAAGCAATGGGCTTCCGCAGCCATGGCGCGTTGTGGCTGGCGATCCTGATCGGGATACTCACCTCCCTGTCCGTCATCGGCACGGGAATGATCGTGGCTTGTATCTCCAAGACTGTCTCGCAAGCCTTCATCATCGCCAATTTCCCCATGACTCTCTACATGTTCTTCTCCGGCGCGATTTACCCTGTGAATAGCATTCCGCTCTTCACCATCGGCGAGCGCACAATCAGCCTTTTCGACATTCTGCCACCCACGCATGCCGTGGTGGCGATGAACAAGGTGTTCACTTTGGGTGCGGGGCTGGAAGCAATTCTCTTCGAACTGGGCGCGCTGACTTTCCTTTCGGTTCTCTATTTCGCCGCAGGGGTTTGGTTGTTCAATCGTACTCAGCTTAAGGCACAGTGATCTTCTTCCAAGAGTAGCAAAACAAAATCCCGCCAATCGCTGCCAGGGAGAGTGCAGACTATGCTTCGGACCAGGGCTATCCCCAATCTTGCCGGTCTTCTTTTCTTTACATAATCATCCTTTTATGCGCTTGTGTCCAAACGCAAACTGCACTAGCATTATCCAAGAAACCACCACATTTAGGAGGATGCCTTCATGGAAGAAGACAAAGCAGGTCGATTACGGATGATGCGATTCTGGCTGATTGGAGTGTTCCTAATCATTCTCGCAGCCGACATAACTATTGGCGTCATCTTCCCCGGGCTCTTGCGAGAACTCTACTTCTGGCTGGGGCTCATCGTCGCTGCAGTGCTCGTCGTGGCTTGGTATTTCATCTACAAGTGGTGGCTGGGACGGTCATAGCTCACGAGTTCCGCTAGCCTTCCAAGCGAGCCTCCCTAGCAAGCCTTGGGCGCCGGACGTTGCTCATCGAATCCACCGGCAGACAGCTTGCCTGTCTGCCGGTGGAGTATTCATCCCACGCAGCATTCCTTTGCATCCACGACTCTTCTCAACCTCGAATTCGCTCATCCGCCGAAGGCTATCTTTGAGTAAATGCTTTTACCCGGCTTGGAAAGGACATCGGCATGTCTAGAAGAGCGATCTTACTCCCAGTTCTTTGCGCTTGGATTGTGCTTGCCGCTTGTTCGACAGCAAGCATCTTGGGGCTCGATCAAGAAGAGCAAGGCCGGACGTTCTATGATACGTTGGACTTGAGCACTCCTGAGATCGCGGTTACGACCTTTACAGACGCGTTCGCCCGGGATGACTTCCTCACTGTCTATCTTGTGCTATCCACTCGATCGCAATTCATCTTCCTTCAACGCCTACGCTTGCTGGATTACTCATACATGATCCAACCTGACTCCTTTGAACGTATTCGCGATGATGTGACGACGTTCGCTGAAGGGCTCGGAGAAGGGGAGCATATAGATGATTCATGGTACGTGTTCGATCAGATCATGCTGGCCGCCAAGAGGCATGATGTTCTTCTGATCGATCTGAGTGGAGAAGTAGCCATCATCGACAGCGAACCGATTGAATTCGAGGATCATGACGAAACCGTAGACGTGATCGCCGAGGTCGAGGGCATCCCAGGCGAGGTTGTCTTCCGCATGATTCAAGCCCCGAGTGGAAATTGGCGAGTTTATCAGGTGATTATCCCCGGAGGAGACGAGGAGATGGTTCCTTGGGCCGTCCCCAATGGTGGAGATTGATCTCTCAGTTGCAGAGAAGAACGCATATCGCCCACATGCCCTAGCCATGCAAGGACAGATCGTCTTGCAGGGGGATTTCGGTACTATTTGCCCCTAGGAAAAGAGGCTTGAATAGGGCTTTGCATTACGCCGCAGACGTGCTATAGTCTCTTACGGGACGAATGGCATGCAAACTTGACCATAAGCACCGCTTGAAGTTCGCATTGCATTCGTCATCTCCAGAAATCGCCGAACTCAGGAAGGGGGTGTAGCCACCTGCGCGCTCTGGTCAACACCGAATCGCGGCACTCAGGAACCAGCGCAGGAATGCTTGTATTGTAGATAGCAATGCTTGTATTGGAGATTGCCGAAACTATCATCATCGGATAGGGGCTATGAATCCTGCTCATTAGCGATCCTGCCCTGAAGACTATGCAGGGAACGTGACATCGCAGGGAAACGGTCCCATGGCAAGGGGCTAAGATCCTCGCCACAACGAAACAGCTTGACAGCCGGACGATCATACTCACTGGTCCGATGACGGCAAATGGTCAGATCATATGGCATATGCTAGCCAACGAAAGGAGCTCATGAAATGGCCTTCACGTTCACTAACTCGAAAGGCGCAACCTACATCCTGCACAGCCGGTCAAGAGTGACGTCCACCGGCAAGACGCAGACTCTCTACTTCTTTGCCAAAGAGGAGAAAGAGGGCGCCCTGGACGCGGTTCCGGCCGGCTACAAGGTCGCAGAGACCAAGACCGGCTTACCCGTACTCAAGAAGGTC
>DAOVIK010000365.1 GCA_030673735.1 Anaerolineae bacterium | reverse complement strand
TTCCACCTGGTGCAACTGGTCTGCAGCCGCGACCTTAAGAACTGGAAGCGTCTGGGAAATCGGCAACCTTTCATCGGGCCGTCACGACTGAACAGCGGCGCGTATGATACCCAGTGCATCACCCCTCCTTCACAGATTATCGTACGCGGCGACGAGTTGTGGTTCTATTACGGCGGGATGAAGTCCTATTCCAGAATCAGCCATAAGAAAAGCGACCAGGGAGCTGTTTGCCTGGCTGTCCTGCGTCGAGATGGGAAGGTGTTGATAGGGCGCAGACCGGAGGGAAAGCTGCTGGGCGGGTTGTGGGAGTTTCCCGGCGGCAGGATCGAACCCGGGGAGAGCCTTGAAGCCTGCCTGCGGAGAGAGATGATCGAGGAATTGGGTGTTGAGACTCGGGTGTTGGCCCAGTTGGGCTCTTATGACAACGCCTATACCCACTTTCGTGTAACTGTGGTTGCGTTCGAAAGCCGGTTGGTCCAGGGGGAGCCGCGTGCGCTGGAGCACACGGAAATCCGCTGGGAGGATGTCGACCGGCTTGGGCAGTATCCGATGGGCAAGGTGGATCGTTCAATCGCCAAGGATCTGGCTATGGCAAGGCCAGACATGCGGATACAAGGAGAAAGTGCGGAATAGCCCCTGTTCATTAGGCCGTAACCGTTTTGACTGGGCAGGGGAGGGGTGTTGTGCCGCTCAATCGGCGTCGGAAACCAGATGGAAATGCAGGTGGTTCACTTCCTGGTATTCGCCGCCATTGGTGATGAGCCGATATCCTCGCTTTTCTAGACCCAGCTCCTGGACCAGGTCCTTGGTCACTTCCAGTAGATCATGCAAGAACTCGCTGTCCGACGAGGGGACTTCAAGGATGGACCTGTAGTTCCGTTTCGGAACGATCAGGATGTGAACGAGATGACTGGGCTGGGGATGGTGAAATGCCAGCAGGGTTTCAGTCTCGCGCAGACGATCGACAGGCAATGCGAAGCTCATGTTGGAGATGATCCAACTGAAAAGCATCCCTCCAAGCCACGTGCGGGCAAACCGAAGAAGAAATCGTGCCATGGCGGGCCTTGAGGCCTCCTATTGAGGAAGAGAGGGCTTACTTCCTCCGCTGCCAAACATCGACAACGAAGTAAGACAATGCGCCCAGAGCAACGACCAGGCCCAGCCATTCTACAGGAACATCTGCGCGTCGAATATTGCCGAAGTAGATTGCCAGCGTTCCCACGGAGATCATGATGACTGCGAAGGCGATGCTTCCGGCGCGATTGTTTATCTGCTGGCTACGTTCGTCACGGCGCAATGCGGTAGCGCCGGCTTCGGGCTTTACCACGTAGCGCCCGCTGCGCGGCAGTAGAAAGAAGATCACAAGTAGTAACGCCGTCGCCAACAGCGCCATCCACCACAGGAGGCCTGCGAAGAACAGCAAAGCTCCGAACGATACAGAGATCAATGCGCGGCTCAGGTAGTAGCGCGTCAACCCGCTCACGATGAACTCCCTTCCCGGTCCTCATCCAGCCAGAAGAGCTGCTCCATCGGAATCTGGAGCGCGCGTGCCAGCTTCAGCGCCAGCTCAACCGAGGGCGTGTAGCCGCCTTTCTCAATGGCAATGATCGTTTGGCGTGTGACGCCCACCATGCTGGCCAGTGTCTCTTGCGTCAACTCCAGCTGCAGACGGCTATCTCTGACCTGGTTGTGTAATTCCATTAGGACCACCATGTAAAGTCTGCTTGACATGATAGCATACTGGGATGTGTATGTCAAGTTGACTTTACATCCAGTGAGAATGCCGCTGAATGGATCCCAGCTCGAGGAGTAGCAAGCGCAGTTCGGCTTTGCTGTGGAGCTCGAATTTCTCAAGGGTGTGGCGTACGTGGGTTTTCACTGTCTCCGGGGAGATAACCAGCACGGTCGCGATTTGGCGGTTGGTGAGGCCGCGCCGGGTTAGGAGAGCGACCTGTTGTTCGCGCGGCGTGAGGGACCCCAGGGATGCTTCGGCGCGTGCGCGCTGTGCCTCCTGATCCAGACCGCGCGCCAAGAGATCGGCGGCCAATCCTTCCGGTGGCTGGTCGCGAGCCAGTGCCGTGCGGCGCAAGCGGGTCCATAGCTCGCCGTCAAGATTCAGCGAATATTGCTCGCCGGAGTAGGGCAAGCTTGCGTGCTCTTCGCGTTTTGTGGGCGCATCACGGCGAACCCTCATACGTGCCTCCTGGAAGAGCCCGGATCCCACGAGAGCGAGGGGCGCGCTAGCATCAAGGTCGTGGGCAAGGGCTTTGTGTGCGCATTATATGGAACAAATGTTCTGGTGTCAACAACCAGAGTACGGGGTGGCATGTAGACGGCAACTTC
>DAOVIK010000414.1 GCA_030673735.1 Anaerolineae bacterium | reverse complement strand
GCCGCATTCGAACCCTGACCCCAGGTGAGCTTATCGAGTTTCATACGCCTGATTGGCAAGGCGCGCAGCGCGCGCTCAAGGGGATACCGGGCGTGCTTGAAGTCCAGACTTATGGAGACGTGATGCGCGTCTTCCTTGATTCTGCCAAACGCCGAGTTCCGGCTGTACAAGCGGCCCTGCGCATACAGGGTGTTGCCTACAGGGGCATGCGCCGAAAGCTGGCAGGAATGGAAGAAGCCTTCGTCTCGATGATCCGGCGGATAGAGGACTGAGATGTCGTTTCGTCGCATCATGGCCGTCACCATTAAGGAACTGCGCCACATCATCCGTGACAAGGGCACGCTTTTCCTCGTGGTCCTGATGCCGACGATGCTGCTCATCGTGCTGGCCTACATGGTCACGGCCGACATCCAGCATGTTCCCCTTGCCGTGCTCGATCTCGATCGCAGTCCCACTTCACGTTCCTTCATACAGCAGATCACCTTGGGCGATGATCTGGACTTGCATTCGCAAGTGGCGACGTTTGATGAGATCGAGCGCTTGCTGCTGGAGGGGGAGATCAAGGCCGCGGTGGTCATCCCGCCCAATTTCGAGCATGACCTGCTTGCCATGCGCGGCATGCCAATGCAAGTTGTGATCGACGGCACGGAGCCGCAGAGCGGGGGATTCGCCGTGGATCATATTGGTCGCCGGGCCGAGGAATTTGCCGCCAACGTCCTTGCCGTTCATTTTCAGGCACGGGGCCTTCAAATCCAGTCGCTGCAACCGATCGATTTGCGGGTACGTACCTGGTACAACCCCAACTTGAAGGCCAGTATTGCCCTCATTCCTGGGCTGCTTTCGATTGCGTTGGGTATGCCGGCTATGTCCGTCGCTCTCACGCTTGCGAAGGAGCGTGAGCATGGCACTCTGGAGCAGCTGCTTGCTACTCCCATCGGGCGCGCCGATTTGCTCTTGGGGAAGATCTTGCCCTACGTGCTCAGTGGAGTATTGAACGTGGTCATCACCACGCTGGTTGCGGTTCTTTGGTTTCGTGTCCCAATGAAAGGCAATTTCCTGGTATTCTTGCTTCTCTCGGTGGCGTTCTACTTCTCCATTCTGAGCATGGGTATGATTCTCGGAGTATTCATACGCACACAAGCGGCTGCTTTAGCTTTGGCCTTCCTGGTGATCAGCTTCCCGGGCTTCTTCCTTACCGGGATCTTTTTTCCCATCGCTGCCATGCCTGAGATCGTGCGGTTGGAAGCCATGGCCATGCCTGGAACTCATTATGCAATTATCACGCGTGGCTTGTTCACCTTGGGCCTGGGCCTGGAGGATCTGTGGTTGAACGGCGTGGCGCTGCTGGGAATGGGTGTCGTCTTCATCGCTATAGCTGCGTTCTTCTTCAGGAAGAAGCTGGCATGAGTAGCACGGCGAGTGGTGCAAGCCGAACGCGGCCTTGCGCTTGCCGCCAAAGAGGCGATCCATGATCAGACGGATTTGGAGCCTGGTCATAAAGGAATTCATCCACCTCCGAAGGGATTGGTGGATGCCGGCCTTTATGGTCTTTGGAGGCGTGCTGGAGTTGCTGGTTGTAGGATGGGCAACCTCGCGTCCTATCACTAATCTTCCCATGCTGGTCTTGGACCACGACAGGAGCGCTGCGAGCCGCGAGGTGCTATCCGCGCTGGAAAACACCACCACATTCGATATTCAAGCTCCTGCTCCGGATCTGGAGACCATCGAACGCGCCTTGGATCGCGGGCAGATCAATGCCGCGGTCG
>DAOVIK010000294.1 GCA_030673735.1 Anaerolineae bacterium | reverse complement strand
GCCATGACCGAACCGGACTTCGGCTCGGACCTTGGAGGCATTACCACGAGGGCTGTGCGCACGGACGAAGGTTGGCAGATCAACGGCCGCAAGATGTGGATCACGTCCGCCACCATGGCCGATTTCTTCACCGTCGCCGCCAAGACCGATCCAGAGGCCGGCTTTAAAGGCATCGATATGTTCCTGGTTGAGAAGGGAACACCCGGGCTTTCTGTAGGCCGCCAGATCGACAAGCTCGGAGTGAGAGCCTCGGAAACCTCCGAAGTGATCCTCGAGGACGTCATCGTGCCTCCTGAGAATCTGCTCGGCGAGGAGGGAACCGGCTTCAAGAACCTGGGATCTATCCTGGGCGAGATCCGCACCATGACCGGGGCCTTGGGGCTCGGCATCGGCCAAGCGGCGTTGGAAGCATCCATCAGCTACGCCAACGAACGCATCCAGTTCGGACGGCCGATTGCCAAATTCCAGGCCATCGCCCACAAGATCGCCGAATGCGCCACGCAACTGGAGGCTGCCCGAGGGCTGGTCTATCGCTCGGCCTGGCTTGTGGCACAAGGTGTGACGGATCTTAGACTGGCGGCGATGGCCAAGCTGTTCGCCACCGAGGTCGCCAACAGCATCGCAGACGAGTGCACGCGCATCTTCGGCAGCTACGGCTTCGCCATGGAATACGATGCCCAGCGGTATTTCCGCGACGCTCGCTTCCTGCTGTATGGCGGCGGCACGTCAGAGATCCTGCGCACGATCATTGCCCGCGAGCTGGGCGTGCCGGAGAAGCGCGCTAAATGACAGCTTCATGTTTGTCATTCCGAGCGGAGCGAGGAATCTCGAATCTGGGAGTGAACGTACCAGCGGAAGTGAATAGTTGGAATCATAGGACCGTTGATCTCCAGATTCGAGATCCCTCGTCGTTTCACTCCTCGGGATGACATTACAGACACTATCTTGTCATTCCGAGCGAAGCGAGGAATCTCGAATCGGGGGATCAAATCAGGACACCCAGAGGAGTTCACAAGCACCTTGATTCACGAAGTGGGAAACAGATGCGTAGCTATTATGTCTACACCATGACGAATCACTCGAATACCTTATACGTAGGGATGACGAACGACATTCTGAGACGCGTCTGGGAGCATCGGCAGAAGACTGGATCGAAGTTCACGGCACGATATAGAATTCATCGATTGATCCATTGCGAAGAATTTCGTGACGCTCATACTGCGATAGCCCGCGAGAAAGAAATCAAAGCCTGGCGGCGGGAGAAGAAGGTCCAACTGATAGAGACTGACAATCCGGGCTGGAAGGATCATAGTGAGGATTGGTTTGATTGAGGCAGCTTTGACGCCCCGATTCGAGATCCCTCGTCGTTTCACTCCTCGGGATGACAAGATAGCCACATTGATGTCATTCCGAGCGAAGCAAGGAATCTCGAATCTGGAAATCATCGTGCGCGCTTCTCAAAGGAGCCAGACAATGAGAGGCCTGCCTTATGTAATCGGAGCGATAACATGAGCAAGCCCATCCGTGTGTTGATCGCCAAACCCGGCCTCGACGGCCATGACCGCGGCGCCAAGGTCGTCGCCCTGGCGTTGCGCAATGCTGGCTTCGAGGTGATCTACACCGGATTGCATCAAACCGTCGATCAGATCGTCGAGGCTGCTATGCAGGAGGATGTCGCCGTGATCGGGCTTTCAATCCTCTCAGGCGCGCATCTCCCAATTGCCGAAAAGCTCAACAACCAGTTGAATTCACTGGGATTTGCCCCCCTGCTAATCATTGGTGGAAGCATTCCAACGGCCGATATCGAGCCACTCCAGGCGCTCGGCGTCCACGGCGTGTTCCCCACCGGATCAAAGTTCGAGAGCATCGTGTCCTTCATTAATACACACGTGAAAACAGGCTAGGGAGGCTGGGCGGAGGTTGGTATGGCGAAGGATCCCAAGGACGTTACTCTTGAATCCGGCATCCCGGTCAAACCGGTCTATGGACCGGAAGACCTTGAGAGCATCGACTTCTCTGCCGAGATCGGCGAGCCTGGCGAATTCCCCTTTACCCGCGGCATCCACCCGAACATGTACCGCGCTCGACCCTTCACCATGCGCCAATATGCCGGCTTCGGGACGCCCACGGAAACGAATGAGCGCTTCAAGTTCCTCATCGAGCATGGCCAAAACGCGCTCAATGTCGCTTTCGACCTCCCCACCCAGATGGGCCTGGATTCCTCCGATCCGCTCGCTGAGGGCGAGATTGGTCGCGTAGGCATGGCCGTCGATACGCTGGCCGACATGGAGGTGGCCTTCGACGGCATCCCCATCGACAAGATCAGCGTTTCCTTGACCATCAACGCCGTGGCCGCGCCGCTGATGGCAATGTTCTTCGTGGTAGCCGAGAAACATGGCGTCCCGCTGGATCAAGTGCGCGGCACAGCGCAGAACGACATCCTCAAGGAGTACATCGGGCGCGGGGCCTGGGTGTTCCCGGTCGAGCCGGCGATGCGCCTGATCGGCGACACGATCGAGTTCTGCGCCCGCCAGGCGCCCAACTACTACCCCGTGTCGGTGTGCGGCTACCACATCCGTGAGTCAGGCGCCAACCCGGTACAGGAGATCGCCTACGCTTACTGCATCGCCCGGGCCTACATTCAGGAGGGCTTGCGCCGCGGGCTGGACATCGACGAGTTCGCAGGCCGCATCTCATTCAACTTTGACATCTTCGGCAACCTCTTTGAACAGGTGGCAAAGTTCCGCGCGGCTCGGCGTCTGTGGGCCAAGATCACGCGTGATGAATTCGGGGCACAGGATCCCCGCACGCAGAAGATGAAGATGATCGCCGGGGGGGGCGGAGGCGGGCTGACCATCGAGCAGCCAGAGAACAACATCGTGCGCGGGGCTTATTACGCCCTGATCTCGGCGCTCTCCGGCACGCAAACGATGGCGCT
>DAOVIK010000331.1 GCA_030673735.1 Anaerolineae bacterium | reverse complement strand
CAAGTGCTCTATCCACTGAGCTACGAGGGCATGTTGTGGCCCGGCTACGCCGAGACCAGGCGGGGGGGGAGGGATTCGAACCCTCGGTAGAGGCTTTAACCCCTACAAGCGCTTAGCAGGCGCCCCCGTTCAACCACTCCGGCACCTCCCCAGCATTTCTTCAGGCGGAGGGAGAGGGATTCGAACCCCCGGTAGGTTGCCCTACAGCGGTTTTCAAGACCGCCGCCTTCGTCCACTCGGCCATCCCTCCGGGCTTCCCTTCCCAGGCGCAGGCATTCTACCATGCGGCCTAGGGAGTGTAAAGCAGGTGGCCTTCGGACGGGCCAAAAACGCCCATTCCGCAATCAGAGCTTATCATGGTTTGAGCACTGGCCGCCACACTTGATACAGCCCCAACCTGCCGCCCTCGCCGTCGGAACGGAACGTGCGATCAATGGCGAAGCTGCCCTGGGCGGCAAGATGCGCCAACTCATCCTCGCTGAAGTGATGCACGTAGCGCAGCCCGTAACCTCCGCGCCGCCAATCCAGAATGTAATCGCCGGGATCCACGTCCTGCGCGCGCAACTCGATCGCATCCCAAGGAACAACGCGCGATTTTAAGCGCTCGCTGGCCATGAAATCCCAGACCGATACCGCCGCCCATCCATCGTCGGCGAGGAGCGCCCTCATATCACGAATCAGGCGCAGTCGAAGCTCATTGCCGGGGATGTGATGCAGCACCGCGAAGGCGGCGATGACGTCGTAGGGACCAGATAGATTTGCGGACCACGATGGATCCGCCAGATCGCCTTCAAGGAAGCGAGTCTCGGGGTGCGGCTGCTCCCGCCTCGCTGCCGCCAGCAGCGCCTTGCTGGAATCGAGGCCCAGATAACGCCCTATGTGCCCGCGCCCTGCCAGAACCCTCGCCAGCTCGCCGTTGCCGCAGCCAAGGTCGAGCACGGAATCCTTGGCCCCCACATTCTCCAGCACACGCAGCACGCCCGGCTGAAGGCGTTCACGCGTCTCGGCGAACGACTCGGCGAATGTTTGGTAGAATTCGCGATTGAGGCGTAGCAGGCGCTCTGCGATCTGCTCGTCCATGAGGTGATTATACGTCCAATGGGTCGTGAAAAGGCGTGGCTCGACGCTCGCACCTATACCCCCGAACAGCTTGACCTCGCGCGCCGCGTAATCGAGGAGGTGCGTGCCGGCAGTGATTTGGCCAAGGCCGTACGCCGCCATCCGCTTCCTGAGGGCGGGTTCCTCGCCAAGCATGTACTGATCCACGTCTATCACCGGCTCACGGAGAGCGGGGAGTGGGAGGTCGATCCGGAGCTGCTGCGCCGCATGCGCATGAAGCCCATCCGCACGCTTTCCGGCGTGACCACCGTGACCGTGCTTACCAAATCCTATCCCTGCCCCGGAAGGTGCATCTTCTGCCCCAGCGAAGCCCAGATGCCAAAGTCCTACCTGCCCGATGAGCCAGGCGCCATGCGCGGCCTGCACCACAAGTTCGATCCCTTCGAACAGACCGGCGCCCGCATCGAAGCCCTGCAAGCCATCGGACATCCCACCGACAAGATCGAATTGCTCATCCTGGGCGGAACCTGGAGCGGCTATCCGCACGACTACCAGGATTGGTTCGTGCAGCGCTGTCTGGATGGTATGAATGGATCCGACTCGGCCTCGCTTGCCGCCGCTCAAGTGGCCAACGAGCAGGCCGAGCATAAGAACGTGGGTCTGGTTATCGAAACTCGGCCTGACCACATCGATGTTCAGGAGATCGCTCGCATGCGCGCTCTCGGTGTGACGAAGATCCAGATGGGTGCGCAGAGCTTCGACGATCGCATCCTGGATCTCAACATGCGGGGGCACTCGGTCGACGATACCCGCCGCGCGGTCTCTCTGCTCAGAGCGGGGGGATTCAAGATTGTGCTTCACTGGATGCCGAACCTGCTCGGCGCCACTCCACAGTCCGATGTGGAGGATTTCGCCTGCATGTGGAACCATCCCGCGCTGCGCCCGGATGAGATCAAGATCTACCCCTGCCAGCTGCTGGAGAACACCGAACTGCATACCTATTGGAAGCTGGGAGAGTACCAGCCGTATACCACTGAGCAGTTGATCGAGCTGATCGCCGATATCAAGCCCACCATTCCTCGATACTGCCGCGTCAACCGTGTCGTGCGCGACATCCCCTCCACGCATGTCGTGGAAGGCAACAAGCGCTCCAGCCTGCGCCAGGACGTACAGCTAGAACTGAAACGACGTGGCGGGCACTGCAACTGCGTTCGCTGCCGTGAGATCCGCGGCCAGCAAGTGCAAGTCGAAGATCTGGAAATGCAGGACCAGCGCTATTCGGCCGGGGGTTCGGAGGAGATCTTCCTTTCCTATGTCACGCCGGATGACCTGCTTGCTGGCTATCTGCGCCTCTGCCTGCCCGGTCCTGAGGCTCCCGCCACCGGATTGGCGGATCTTGAATCTGCGGCCCTCGTGCGTGAACTGCACATCTACGGCCAGTCGCTGCCGCTGGGTGAAAGCGAGTACGGCGCCGCACAGCATGCCGGGTTGGGAACAGACCTGATGGCCCAGGCCGAGGCTATCGCCCATCGGCAAGGCTTCCCTCGAT
>DAOVIK010000135.1 GCA_030673735.1 Anaerolineae bacterium | reverse complement strand
ATCCTTGTGGACAGCCCTTTTCCGATTCATCACTATTTCCAAGTTCTAATCAGTTACACCCACCCGCTTGAGATCCTTGGCTGCGATCCGGGCTACCGAACCCACCGTCTCGCCTTCTTTGAGGTTGATCACTCGGACGCCCATTGTCGCCCGGCCTGCCTGCTTGATCTGCTTAACCTTCGTACGCAGCATGATTCCGCCGCTGGAGATGATCGTCAGATCGTCTTCCTTATGCACGACGCGCGCCGACGCGATCGATCCCGTCACATCCATCTTCCTCTTGCTGAGCGTCAAGACGCCCATGGTGCCGCGCCCTTTAGGCAGGTACTCGCTGATGGGCGTTCGCTTGCCGTAGCCGTTCGCCATCACCACCAGCAAATCTCCATCGGGATCGGCGACATTCATGCCGGTCACGAAGTCGCCTGGTTGCAGCTTGATGGCTCGCACTCCCGCAGCAGGTCTACCCATGGCACGCACTGCACGCTCGTGATAGCGCAGCGCCCGCCCCTGCTCGGTCACGATGATGATCTCGTCATCGCCACTCGTGAGCTGCACCCAACCCAGCACATCTCCTTCTGCTAGGCTGATTGCGATCAACCCTGAAGGTCGGACGGAGGCGAATTTCGGCAGTGCAACGCGCTTGATCTTGCCGGCGCGCGTGGCCATCGTGCAGTAATTGGCGGCCTCGAAGTCGGGAACCGCGACTGCGGCGGTGATCGTTTCACCTAGGTCGAGCGCCAAAATATTCACCATGGGAATGCCGCGAGCGGTGCGTGATGCATCTGGGATCTGATACGCCCGCTCCGAATAGACCTTGCCGCGGTCGGAGAAGAACAGAAGCGAATCCAGCGATCGCGCCGGGATCAACATCATGACTTCATCCTCGTCGCGCATGGAATGGCCCGTGACGCCTCTTCCGCCCCGTCCCTGGCGCCTGTAGGTGCTGGAAGCAACTCGCTTGACGTAGCCACGTTCGGTGATGCTGATCAGAACGGCTTCGTCGGCAACCAGGTCTTCCTCGCTCAGATCCTCGCTGGCATCAGGAGCGATTCGCGTGCGACGATCATCGCCATACTGCTTCTCGATATTGGTGATCTCATCTTTGATCAATGCCAGGATCATCTTGGGATCGGCGAGCAGGTTCTCCAAGCCATCTATATGCTCGAGGATCTCCTTATGCTCGGTTTGGATCTTCTCTCGTTCCATCGCTGCCAGCCTGCGAAGCTGCATGTCAAGAATGGCTTGAGCCTGCACAGCACTGAGCTTAAAACCCTTCATCAAGCGCTTCTTAGCTTCATCCGCGTCCGGTGATTTTCGAATGGTGGAAATCACCTCATCCAGGTTTTTCAGCGCAATAAGCAAGCCGTCAAGAATGTGGGCGCGAGCGCGTGCTTTTTTAAGTTCGAACTCTGATCGGCGAGTGATAACTGTTCGCCTGTGTTCCAAGAAGATCTGCAGCGCCCGCTTCAGGGATAGCAAGCGCGGCTCGCCCTCCACCAAGGCCAGCAACTGCACACCGAATGTCGCCTGCAGTGAGGTGAATTTGAACAATCGGTTGAGAACCTTGGTGGGCTGAGCACCGCGCTTGAGGTCGACAACGATGCTGAGCCCACGCCGATCGGATTCGTCACGCAAATCCGAGATGCCATCCAGTTTCCCGCTGCGAACCAGTTCAGCGATACGCTCGATCAAACTCGACTTGTTGACCTGATAGGGAATCTCGGTAACCACGATTCGATGGCGGTTCCCTGAGACATCTTCGATGTGCGCCATTCCCCGAACGACGATGCGCCCCTTCCCCGTGCTGTATGCCTGCTTGATGCCTTCAGCTCCTACAATGATGCCGCCCGTCGGGAAATCTGGCCCAGGAACAAATCCCATCAACTCATCGATCGTGATCTCATCCAGGCGATCGTAATTGTCCACCAGGTAGTGAATGCCCTCTACCAATTCGGAAAGGTTATGTGGTGGGATATTGGTAGCCATTCCAACCGCAATCCCGGAGGCACCATTGAGCAGTAGATTCGGCAATCGTGCCGGCAAGACGATGGGTTCCTGGATGGAGCCATCGAAATTGTCCGCGAAGGCGACGGTCTGCTTTTCAATGTCGATCAGAAGCTCCTCGGCTATCGATGCCATGCGGGCTTCGGTGTAGCGCATGGCTGCAGGAGAGTCGCCATCGATTGATCCAAAGTTCCCTTGTCCGTCGACCAGCATATAGCGCATGGAAAACGGCTGCGCCATGCGCGCCATGGCCTCGTAGACTGCCGCATCCCCGTGGGGATGGAATTTTCCCAGGACTTCACCGACGATGCGTGCAGATTTTCGGTGGCGGCCAGAAGCGTTGATACCCATGCTGTGCAAGGCGTAGAGAATACGCCGTTGCACCGGTTTGAGGCCGTCACATGCATCCGGAAGCGCGCGCGCGACGATCACGCTCATCGCGTAATCCAAATACGCTCCGCGCATTTGATCGTCGATATCAACCTGACGCACCGTGCCAATATCCATGTGTCATCTCACTTGTGGAATCAGTGAAATTGCTCCCCCAGTAGGGGCAACAATAATTATACCGCGAGGGCATTTTTGACGCCAAAGTACCGAGGGGGAAGTTGCGTTATGTTAAATGAAATCCAGAGCCTGGCGCACCTTGCGTGACAACGTCTCGGAGCTGAAGGGCTTTTGAATCCAGTCGAGATTTTCCATGATGAACTGCTCTCGATCTTCCCTTCCAAGGGGGTGGCCAGTCATGACGATCGTCGGAATCTGCATGCCAGTCTCACGCAGCTGAGCGTGAAGATCATCCGTGCCCGTCTTTGGCACGATCATATCGGTTAGCACAAGATCGATTCCTGCTCGCTCCTGTTTCAGAAGATCCATGGCCTCCATTCCATCCGAAGCCAGCAGTACTTCGTAATTGAGCCCGTTCAGGATCTCACGGATTGCATCTCTGGTGGAGGCATCGTCATCAACTACCAGGATCTTCTCCTCCTCTCCATGAACCACATGCTCTTCTTCAAGCGCCTCGTCGTCGCCAGGAATCGAGGCGCACTCAGGGAGATGGATTGTGAATGTTGCTCCAAGACCTCGCTGGCTCCTGACGTCAATGAAGCCATTGTGCTGCTTGATGATTCCATACACTTGCGCTAAGCCCAATCCGCTTCCTTCTCCCGGGGGCTTTGTGGTGAAGAATGGTTCGAAAACGCGCGCCTGGTGCTCAGGCTTGATGCCCTCGCCGGTATCTGATACTTGGACTCGGATCCATTCTCCGGGCCCCATCTCGCGGAAAGGTCGCAATCCGCCGAGTCTGACGGTCTTGCGAGAGATCCCAATGACGATATCCCCTCCTCCCGGCATGGCGTCGCGGGAGTTCAGGGCCAGATTTGTGAAGACTTGCTGCAGGCGTGCCCTGTCTGCCTTGGCTGTGAAGCTGCCCTCGTCGATGGAAAGATGGACCTTAATACTCTCGGGAAGCATCTGTTCCAAGCGCGATTTCATACCTTGCATAAGGGGCCCCAGATCCAGCGGCTCTAGTTCGACAATAGTGCGGTCGCTGAAATCCATGATCTGATCTGTGAGGGAAGCAGCATGCTGGGATTGCTCGATGATCACATTGATGCGCTCGCGGTCTTTGGTGGAAAGGTGTGGACCATTGAGCAACATCTCGCTCTGCAAGATGATCGTGCCCAAGATGTTGTTGAAGTCATGAGCAATTCCTGAAGCCAGCTGCCCCACGGCTGCCAAGCGGCTTTTCGCCTCCAAACGCCGCTGCGCGCTACGTGCCTCGGTCACATCTCGAATGATGACGCTGAAATTCCTCCGGCCATCCCCCACCCATGTGGCATGTGAGACTTCAATAGGGAATTCATTGCCATCGGCTTTCACAGCATGCATGCTCGTGCTCATGCCAGCAAAGTGACTTGCAGAGACGAGGATCAATTGCTCCCAAACGCGGTGAAGCGTTGCTTGCATCCGTTCCGGTACCAGCATGGAGATCGGCTTGCCGATAACGTCTTCTCGCGCATATCCGAACATATCGGCAGCTGCCCGATTCCAATACTCGATCCCGCCGTCTTGGTTTGCAATGACGATGGCATCCGCCGCCGTCTCGGTTACGCTGCGAAAGCGCTGCTCGCTGTCCCTTATTGCCTGTTCTGCCAATCTCTTTTCCGTGATGTCTTCCTGCAGCATGATGACATGAGAGACCTGTCCACGGTCGTCAAGCAGCGGTGAAATCGAGGTATGCGCCCAGAAATGCCCCCCATTTTGCTTTCCTACACAGACCTCCCCGTTCCACTCTCGGCCCTCCAGGATGCTGCTCCAGATTTCCTCTTGCTGCTGTTTCGAGCAATCCATCGGCAGTAGGATGTCCATGTCACTGCCAATGATTTCCTGTCCATCATAGCCGGTCAATTCGGCGAACTTAGGATTTACGTAGACGATATTCCCGCCGATATCGGTGATGATCACCATCGCAGGGCTTTGTTCAAGCGCGCGAGAAAGCCTGCGGATCTTTTCCATCGCCTGTTTGTGCTCGGTGATGTCTATCACCGAGGTTTGAATTGCAGGCTTGCTCCGGAAAGTCGTGAGGTTGGCGTAGAACTCCAACCATCGACTTGGTCCATCCGCGGGGTTCGTGCGCGCCACATAGCTGCTGGGAACATGGCCCACGGTAGACTGGAGCTGAAGCTGCGTCATCAATTGCGGCCGGTCTTCGGGGCGTACTATGTCTACGAATTGGTGTACGGGGGATCCGAGAACATCTGAAACTGATAGTCCTGCAAACGCTGCGAAGGCTTGATTAGCCAATGCAATCTTGCCCTCTTGCATGATCGCGAATCCGTGAAGCACACTTCCCGCGATGTCTTCATAGATTTGGCTGATACGATCGGCAGCTACCTCGCTTCTTGGGAAATCAGCAAAATGCTGCTGTCCCTTGAAATCCTGGACGATTTCGGACGTCATACTCCCTCCACCACCGTACCCACACTGCAGACACACAATCCCCACTGCTCTTGCAGATCGACCACTATCCTGATGCCATGTAAGGGATTTGCTCGTGATGCCCACAGATACAGTGAAATCAGACAAGAAAGAGACGCAAACACATGTCCTTAGCTGTAGTGAGGAGAGTCCAAGATTATCGCAGAGATATTCTCGGACACGTGTTGCATCCTCAGGCGCGACGACACTGAATTGTTCAGAATGTGAAGTTACCGACCAACACGGGCATCAAAAAAAGGCGACCCAGCCCATTTCTATTACACTCCAATTATCCTTCCCCTGCGATCTTTGTCAAGCGAATGGACCCTTCCTCCATCGCCGTAGGAAATAGAGCCGCAAACTTTTAAGGTAGCGCAACTTGCACTAGAGGCCGCTCGTAATGACCTCATTCTTGACTAGTGACCTCACCTCTTCCATACTAGTGACCATCCCCGCTTATCAAGTGAGGTTGCCATGCTGTCCAAACGATCTCGAATCTTGATTTCCATAATCGTCGCACTCGTGATCATCGCCATCCTACTGTATGTGTGGGGAGCTGCGACCGTTCGACGATCCTTCCCACAGGTGAGTGGAACGCTTCAACTCCCGGGGCTCGAAGGCGAAGTCGAAGTCTTCCGGGACTCCTTGGGGGTTCCTCACATATAT
>DAOVIK010000422.1 GCA_030673735.1 Anaerolineae bacterium | reverse complement strand
GATGGCGCAGCGGCAGCTTGCGCCTGCGACGGTGGCATCACACGAAACTGCCGCGAGACGAGTCCAGAGCGGATCTGAGCCAGCAACTGCTGGAACATGTCGAACGCCCGGCTCTTGTATTGCACGAGCGGGTCACGCTGCCCATAAGCCTCCAACCCGATCGAGGTCCGCAAAGCCTCCATTTGGGTCAGATATTCGATCCACGCCCGATCAGCAACCGACAAGAACAGGCTGCGCTGGGCTTCGGTCAGCATGATGTGCCCCAAGCCAGCGGCGAGGGTTTCCTTCAAATCATCCGGCATGTCCGAGATCGTTGATGCTGCGGCTTGATCGAAAGCCTCGCTCCCCATCTGGCTTCGCAAGGTAACCTGCCAGCGCTGCTCCAATCTATCCAGCCGATTGCTGCCCAATCTCGCGATCTCCGACCTACCCAAGCTCAGCTTGAGTGCGGCGGTAGCGCCATCCAGATGATCGAGCGCACGCGCCAGAAGCTCCTCCGGATCCCGAGTATCGATCAAGTCGGCGGCCACGAAGGGGTAACTCAGGCGCGCCACCCTGACGGCACGCCGCTGGTGGGTTTTGCGATCGAAGTACTCCCGCCTCCCGAAGCTCATTTGAACGAGCATTTGCAGCTTGAGCGTTTCGTCTATGGAATCCATGCTGCCGAACGCGGTATCCAGTTCACGCTCGACCTCACTCAGAGCCTTCTCGCTGCGAGCCGTCCATACACTTGCCAACGCGTTTTGAATGCGCTCCGCAGCTTCATCCCAATCGATCGGCACCGTCAGATCGGGTTCCAGGCCCAAGCTCTCACCGATACGGCGCTCGATGGTCTGAAGAAATCCAACCCAAACGCGCAATCCCAGGCTCGCCTCGACCATCTGGGGAACCGCCTTCCGAAAGCGGTCCACATCCTCGCGTATCGAGCGCAATCCCTCTTTGTCGACCTGAATACGCATGCCCGCAGCCCCCTCAACAGACCGCAGCAGGGCATTGGGATCAATATCCGCACCCGTCTCCTCCGCCTCCAGCAGGGCTCCCTCGATGGCCATCTCGGCCATCTCGCTGCGTTGGCGCACCTGGTCCTGCATGCGGTCAACCACGCGCTGGAGCTGTTCGTCAGCCACACGAGCAAGATACTCATGTTGAGTTTCAAGCGCAAGTGTTGCGGTTTCCAGTAGCTTTTCCTTGACAGCTGCCGGCTCATTCACCTCTTGCATTTCATCGAGCAGCAAACGCAGCATGAAGGATGGATAGGGCTTGTCGGATTGAAGATCGATGGTTGGCTGAACTTCCTCCAGCCATGCCAACAACTTCCAAGGGCCTTCCGGATCATCAACGGCGGATTGCACATGCCGTTCCGCCTCGGAGGAGATCATCTCTCCCAAGTCTTCCGTCAGGTCATCCTTGGCCAGCACCCGATCTCGCTGACCATAGAAGACCTCACGCTGTTGGTTGAGAACATCGTCATACTCGAGCAGGTGCTTGCGTGTATCGAAGTTGGCGCCTTCGACGCGAGTTTGCGCGCCTTCGATCGTCTTGTTGACCCGGTTTCGCGCGATAGGAACCGCATCATCGATCTTGAAGCGCTGCATCATTGCCGAGACCTGCTCCCCGCCAAACAGCCGCAT
>DAOVIK010000184.1 GCA_030673735.1 Anaerolineae bacterium | reverse complement strand
GGATCGATTGAAGCCGCCGTCTGCGCTCTCACGATCAAGCATGGAACAATCCATCCCACGATCAACTACGAATTCCCCGATCCCGACTGCGATCTGGATTACGTCACCGACGGGCCACGCGAGACCAATCCAAAGGTCACGATTTCCAACTCCTTCGGCCTGGGTGGCCAGAACGCCTGCCTCGTACTCAGGAAACTGGAGGATTGATGGATCTATACCTCGATGAACGGCTGGTGCGGCGCAACAGCTTCTGGGGGAAGGTGTTAGTCTGGGGAGGATTGGGTCTCGCCATCGGTTCGGTTGTGATTTCGTTTCAATCGCCTCAAGTCTTGAATCCCTATGTGTTTGCCGGCTTCTTGGGCGTGTTTGCCGCGCAGGCAGGAACGATGCTGACCAATCGCTGGGGAAGGAATCCTCGTATGGATGAGGTGATGAGCGAGGCGCTCAAGGGATTGGACGACCGCTTCGCGCTGTTCCATTACCTATTGCGTGTCGATCATGCACTGCTCACGCCCAATGGCGCATTTGTGCTCCTGCCGCGCTCCGAGGATGGCGTGATCGACTATCAGGAGGGCAAATGGCTCCAGCAGCGTGAGAAGCGAGGCATTCTGCGGCGCGGTGGCACGCGTGACATCCCGGGCCTTGACCGCCAAGCTCGATCGAGAGCTTCAAAGCTGCTTCGAAGATTGGGGAAGCAGCTACCAGAAGAAGCTCTACCCGATGTGCAATCCGTCTTGGTCTTTGTTCACCCCGAGGCCAAAGTCCGAGGTCAGGACGCGCCGCATCCTGTAGTGCACGTCAAGAAGCTGAAATCATGGCTGCGCCGGCTCCCCAAGGCCAAGGGGCTGACGGGGGCTCAAATCGACGAGATTGCTGGCACGGTGGGATTCTAGCCAGCGCGCTATCAGCAGTGATGTATTCTCCGGCCCTGATGCTTCGTGTCAGGGCTTTCTCTGTTTTATCTCGGGGAGGAGGACTCTACTGCATGTGCGGGGGCGCGGCGAACGGAGACGGACCATAGGGCATCGAACGAGGTGCCAACGCCGGATGAAGCTACCGTCCCGCTAAGTACATGCGGGATGAACGACGGGACGGCGGGCTATCACAGGCAGCGGCGGCTCCAAGAGATAATCCAGGGAATCATGACACAATCAAAAAGGGCTGCCCCGGCTGGGCAGCCCTATGTCGTTCGGTTATCGGATCTCTAGGCATCAAGTGCTGAGGAATTCGTCGAGCGCTTCCTTGCTGATGCGATAGGCTTTGCCGATCTTCTTGGCCTTGAGTGAGCCTTCCTCGATTGCGGCAACCACGTCTTCCTCGGCAACGCGCAAGTACGTTGCAGCCTCGGAAGGCGTCATCACCGGAGGCGCGCCAGCGGCAGCGGCTGGGCCTGCAGCGGCGGCTCCCTGCTTCAGTGCATCGCCAAGCGCGGTGCCGATGCCCATTCCAGCGCCAATCCCGGCGGTCAAGCCTGCACCACCGGATGGATTCTGCGCCGCGTCTCGCATCGCATCGGCTGCCTGAAGCTGTGTGTAGGTTGCCACGTCCAGCATGCCCATTGCGCGGAGATCTTCGGCCGACTTCGTCGAGGGCTTGATGCTCTCGATGTAGAAGCTCTTCAAGGTGAAACCAACCGCCTTGAAGTCGTCTTGAGCCTTAGCGCGCACGCCGCTGCCTATCTCCTCGGTGAGAGCGATCAACTCAGGAACGCTCGTGACTGAAGTCGTCTCGCCAAGCAAGTCCGCCAGCTTGGAGATCAGCATGGCTCGCAGGCGGTCCTTGATGTCGCGCGTGCTGTAGCTTCCTTGGGTACCGACGATTTGCGTCACGAACTGCTGGGGATCGTCAATCTGGTAGCTGTAGGTTCCGTAGCCCTGCAGCAGGGCTACACCGAGTCCCATGCCAGGATTGCGCACGATGATCGGCTGCGGAGTGCCCCACTTCTCGTTGGCAAACTCGCGCATCGAGACGAAGTACACCTCTGCCGTGAAGGGCGTACGGTCCCCAAATGCCTTTCCGATCAAGTCGATCAGGAAGGGAACGTTGGCGGTGCTGATGGTATGGCGACCAGGGCCGAAAGTATCGAGCGCCTTACCATCCCGGAAGAACACCGCAGTCTGCGCCTCACGCACGATCACCTGGGAGCCAATGCGGAAGTCGCCCGAGCCGCTCTCCGGGAAGCGGTGAACGATCTCGTCGCGCATTTCATCTGCGTATTCAACAACATCGAATATTCTTGCCATGTTCCTATCTCCTCTTTGGCTGCCTCAGCTACTGAGACAGAAGCAATTCATCACGGCGGTTGAACGCATCGATAGCTTCTTGGCTCACGGTCTCCAAGTGGCGCATGGCGGCCGGCAGGCCGTCGCTCCCCATGGAGGAGCTCACGTTGTCAATGGCGTGTGAAATGCGTTCGACGTTCTCAAGCAAAGCCAGATCGTACGCGTACAGCTGCTTCAGCTCGTCCGAATTGATGCGCACGTGGTCGAAGAGACCGGCATAGCCGTGGGAGGCGCCCTTGACTCGATCGATGAAAGCCCGCAGCTTGATCGCCGCCGCCTCGAGATCATCAACGTGCTCGAGCTGTGAGGCTTTGATCAGGTCCCGCTGCAGGGAGGAAATTCGTTCCCATTGTTCCTCGTAGCGCTGGGCAACCGTCTCGCGCAGCAACATATCGGCTTCGCGACGACGGTCTCGATCGAAGTACCCAATGAAGCCCGACAGAAAGCCTCGGATCTTCCCCAACAGGTCCTTATCCTCCGTCACCTTGCCTAGTGGATCGGGCTGTTCGCTCATTCTGTTCTCCTATTCTCCAAGACTGTTGATTTGATTATAGCCCCTGCGTCATTTGCCTGCAATCGAAATCCTGACGCGGCGATGACATCATGCCACCACCAAAACTGCCTGGAAGTATAATGGTGAATGTGCGGTGCAACGAATAGGCAATCACTACCACGGAAGGGCGAGGGCGATGACGACAACAAAGGCTTTAACCAAAGCAGCTGAGTTGCTCGGAGGCGCGGTCACATTGCAGGATGACCTGACCGTGCGAGTCGAGGATCCTGCTGCGCTCCAGCGCAATATCGGATCCTTGGTTCGCCTGGCAGTCCTGGGAACAGATGCAGAGCGGGGTCCTGCGCAATGGCTGGTGAGAGCCTGCGCTCAGGAAGTGGGTGCGGTCCCGTCATCGATCCACGATCTATACATGGCTCGCGGTCGCGGGGAGACACGCAATGACTACACCATTCCTGCGGTCAACTTGCGTTCTCTCACGTTTCACGCCGCGCGTGCCGTCTTCCGGGCGCTCGCAGAGGCCGATGCCCTAGCGCTGATTTTCGAGATCGCCCGATCCGAGATTGGCTATACCGACCAGCCCCCACCCGAATATGCTGCGGGGGTGTTGGGCGCTGCCATCGCCGAGGGCTATCAGGGGCCGGTGTTTATCCAGGGAGATCACTTCCAGGTCAGCGCCAAGCGGTACGCGAGTGAGCCGCAGGCCGAGATGCAGGCGATTCGTAATCTCATTGAAGCGGCGGTTACTGCCGGATTCTTCAACATCGATATCGATACCTCGACCCTCGTCGACCTGAGCCATGAGACCATTCCTGAGCAGCAGCTCGACAACTTCACCCTTTGCGCGGAGTTTGCTAGATTCGTGCGCGATCGGGAGCCACCAGAGGTAACGATCTCGATCGGAGGAGAGATCGGCGAGGTCGGCGGGCAGAACAGCACCGAGCCGGAGCTGCACGCCTTCATGGAGGGCTACAATCAAAGCGTGGCGGACCTGGCTCCGGGCTCGCCGGGCATGTCGAAGATCAGCATCCAGACAGGGACGTCGCACGGCGGCGTTGTGCTTCCAGATGGATCCATCGCGGAGGTAAGCATAGATTTCGACACGCTGCAATGCCTGTCTGAGGTTGCCAGAAGCGATTTTGGCATGGCGGGGGCAGTTCAACATGGCGCCTCTACTCTTCCGGCGATAGCATTCTCCCGTTTCGCCGAGGCAGGAACGTGCGAGGTGCACCTGGCCACGAATTTCCAGAACATCCTCTACGACCACCTGCCCGAGCCGCTGCGCCAAGAAATCTACGCCTTCCTGGACGAGAATCAAGCGCATGAAAGAAAGCCCGATCAGACCGATGAGCAATTCCAGTACAAGACTCGCAAGCGAGCCCTGGGTCCATTCAAACAGAAGATTTGGGACCTTCCTGCGTCCGTTGTAGGCGACATCGAAGCTGCCTGGGAGAAGCAGTTCCGCCTGCTCTTCGATCGACTTAACATCCACGGAACACGCGCTGAAGTCGAGCAGCATATCAGGCCGGTCGTCGTTCCTCCCGACCTGGCCGACTACACCGGAGAGGCAGACACATCCGAGGACGTTTCAGATCTCGCCGATTAGCGTGTTACGCAGCATCGAAATGAAAAAAAAGTCAATTGGATGACATAAAATGCCACACAAGCGTAAAGGAACTCGTCCTCGTCC
>DAOVIK010000243.1 GCA_030673735.1 Anaerolineae bacterium | reverse complement strand
TCAAGAACACGAATAAACCTCCGAAAGCCTCATGCATTCGGAGGTTTATCATTTGCCACGCAGCAAGACGAAAGATGTTGGAATTAGCTCGGGCGTGAGGGCTCTCCGCTGGATGAATCCTCAGGCTCGTAGGATTTGATCGCCTTGCGCATCCCGTCGAGGAAACCCGGAACGGTATCCTCTACGGCTTTGGGCCAGGTGAGAACTGTTACGGCAAGGATCCAGGCAAGGATCCATAATCCTGAACGGGAGGGATCTTGAATGGCGACCACCAGGAACCACATGTATATGGGAGCCTGGAGAAGCATTCCCAGCGGCCGGTAGAATCCCCAACGCCAGAAGATCAGCGCCCAGAATAGAATGTACAGTCCGACAACCTGCAATTCGACATATCCAGCGACCAGCAAGTAGAACATCAAGCCAAGTGAGACCAGAATATCGGCCTCCAGGTCGCGGTCGCCAATCCATGTGTCGTATCGTCTTCTGCTGCGACGGGCTATCGGCCCGTCTACCAGGTCCCCTGTCCAATCAGCGATCATGAGCCAAACCGCCAACGGCAGGCTTGCCTCTCCCCTGGTTATCCCGAGCCAAATTAGGACTGGAGCGATAAGAACACGAGCGATGGTAATAGTATCCGCGACTTGCTTTGCGACAAGCATAATAGTCCCTCACAATAAAATATCGGGGCGCGTGAAGCTGCAAAGACGCACAAATGACTACTTTGATTGTACAACAATCTGGGAGGACCTGGGTACTAATTCCAGATCGCGGTGTTGATGGGCTGCACTCACAGTGGAGACGCCCCAGCGCCTGTCCCGAGTTCTTGTCGGGGGGGCGTCTCTACAATGGACCACTCCCATCGTTTCGTAGGGGCGACCCCCGCAAACCACGCGGGACAGGCGGTCGTTCATCCCGCATGTCCCCTGCCTGCACTTGTGGCGCAGGCACAAGTGGACTGTCCGCCAGGACAGGCTTAGCGGGGCGGTCGCCCGTATTCCCGGGGCAAATATACGGGGTCTCTCTCTTCCAATCCTTTCTCAGCGATCCTACTTGTTCTGTTCCTCGGTCTCGAGTGCTTCCACAAGACGTGTCTCGTGATCAATCCGGCGGTCGCGAAGAAAGATGCTGAGAATGTACAGAGCCATGGTTCCCAAGATCACTGCGTATCCCAGGACCATGAATGCGAATGTGTCAGGAGTTGTACTTTGAAGGATCATGTTTTCACCATTAGCAATCGTTTTGGGGGATGGCTCGCGAGCAACGGCCTCCCACGTATTGGCATGTCGATGTCCTGTTCGTAGCCCATCACTCCGAGAGCGCACTCATCTTGCGTTGCTCCAACTGCTCGGTTCGCGTTTGAAGTCGGAAGCGGTGCCACAGCAAGGTGACAAACACGAACGTGAACGTCAAGAGGCTGAACATGAAAGCCTGAAGCATCTCAGGTTCCATGTTGAATGAACCATCAACTGTTGATTCGCCTCCGAAGACAACCGGATGAATCGTGCGCAGCAGGCGGATGGAAAGAAAGGTGATGGGAACGGAAATGAAACCGAAGATGCCATAAACTGCGCCGAAGCGCGCTCGTCGGTTGGGATCATCGATCCCCTGCCGCAGCATGAGATAGGCGACATAGATCAACTCCATGATGGTCGCGGTCACCAGACGAGGATCCCAGGTCCACCACGTGCCCCAAACCGCCCTGGCCCAGATCGAGCCCGTGACGATGTTGACCAAAATGAAAACCACGCCAATCTCGACCGATGAAAGCGCCAATCGATCCCATCGCAATTCCCCTCGCAGCAGGTAGATCACTCCCGCCGCGGCTGTGGCAAGGAAGGCCAACATGCCTACCCATCCAACCGCGACGTGAAAGTAGAACACGCGCTGCACGTCGCCCATCACCGCCTCACGCGGGGCATAAATCCAGACCATGTACAGCGCCGCTATCAGTAGGGCGCCGGTGAGCCAACTGAGGGCCTTCAGCGTCTTAGGCATTGGGTCCATCTACAACTCTCCTATCCTGCGGCTATGCATTGCGCGCTGAAGCGCGCCGTCTGCCGCTTCGTGGGGGGCGTTATTCCTCCACCACGTAATCGAATACCATGAATGCCACCGCAACGAAGATCACATCATAGGCGATCATGATGTTCAGCCAAGGCCAGATCTCCGCCATTGCAAAACCTTGCAAGATCCCGTTGCTGGCCTTGACCGCTGCTACGACAATCGGCAACACAATCGGAAACAACAGGATGGGCAGCAGTACGTCCCTCGTGCGCGCCTGAACCGCCATCGAGGCTAAGAGTGTCCCAACCGCCACGTATCCCAAAGAGCCAAGCAAGATTACCACCAGAAGCATAGGATTGAATAGGTTGACGCCGTAAAGCATGCTGAAGATCGGCAGGACGATGGCCTCGACGATGAACATGAAGATCAGGTTGCCCAATGCCTTGCCGAAGTATAGGGCACTGCGATCCACAGGAGCCAGCAGCAAACCATCCAGGCATCCACGGTCCTTCTCGATCGACATCGAACGGTTGAGCCCCAACGTTCCGGCGAATGTGAATGTCACCCACAGAACTCCCGCGGTAACCGTCTCCATGGTCCGTAGCGAGAGCTCCAAAGCAAAGTTGAAGATCAAGATTACCAACAGGGCGAATACAAGCATGGCCCCCAACAGCTCACGGCTGCGTAGTTCTGCCGCCATGTCCTTCCAAACGATGGCAAACATCGCCCGCAGGAATCCTGAAGCGCCCCGCTTTCGCTTGGCTTGAGTCTTGCCCCTAGAGAGCTCGCTTGGCGTCGAGGTTTCAGTCATGCGTCACCGATCTGTACAACGCTGGCATCTCTTCCGGAGGGACATCACCTTTGCTGATTGATTGGGCTATCTTTCCCTTGGAAAGAATGTCCACCCTGCTGGCCAGGTCCACGGCCCTTGGAAGATCGTGTGAGGTCATGACAACCGTGTGGCCGCGCCCGGCAACCTCGCGCAATACCTCATCCAGCATGGCGGCGGCTTCCTGGTCCAATCCCGTGTGGGGCTCATCGAACAGCAGCAACTCTGGGGCATGCAGGATGGCCCGCGCAATAGTCAGGCGTTGCTGCATGCCGCGTGAAAACTTGCGCACCAACTCACGCCTACGCGTGCTCAATCCTACTACTTCCAAGACGTCGCCGACGCGGTTCTCAAGATCCTCCACGCCGTACATCCGGGCGTAGAAGCGCAAATTCTCCTCGCCAGTCAAATCTCCATAGAGTAACGGCTGGTGGGAAACCACCCCGATCAAGCGCCGTACCTCGGTTGCTTGCGCGGGAAGGCGATATCCCGCAACGAGCACCTCCCCCATGTTGGGACGTGAC
>DAOVIK010000073.1 GCA_030673735.1 Anaerolineae bacterium | reverse complement strand
ATGAGTTGCTAGAGCGTTTCGCTATCAGTACTGACTTCAAGGACGCGGCAGGTAAATCGCTGCTTACGTTGACCTGCGAAGAAGGTTCAAGCGACGTGCAGGTCGATCTTCGACATCAGGTTGACGCCGAGGATCCCCTTCTCTATGCCCATCTGACAGACACGATGAATGCCCAGATCCATGTCTTGCTCTATGTGGTGAATGATCCGGAAGGACCTCGGTTTGATGTTGATCGCATGCCGGACGGCACGCCAACGCGTTTCGGCGTACTGCAGCGCAACATCGAGGCCGAGATTGTAGCGATGCAGGCAGGCCTTGCCCCAGGCCAAGTTCGTCGAGGTCTGCGCCTATTGAGACACTCAACTCCAGCCTTTGAAGCATTTGTGCAGTACCTGGGGCATGATCTCTTCTTTGTCGAGCCGCTTTCATATCACAACGCGGTTGTCTTTGAGCGCTACGGCCTGGCATACGTTCAGGGCCGCCGTCTTATGGAGCGCATTCATGCCGGTTTTCAGAATGGCGGAGATTTGCGCGCTGAGCTAGACGGCTCCACCCCATTCCGAGCGCCCCAGCATGCGGATTCTATTCGCGGTCGCAGCTGGGCCATTCATGATGGCGTTCTCGGCCAACCCTACTGTGATGTAACCATGTACAAGCATGTCGGAAAACATGCCGGAATTGTCACCTTCCCCGACGCAAAATGGTAGCCCAATTTCGCATAGCCTTGAATTTGATTTATGAATTGAAGAAATATGGAATTGGAAGGCATGGTATGGCTATGCGCATTAACGCTTCTCTGCTAATCATGCTCTGACGTGATAGTGTTATAATGCATTCCAGGGGATGAAAGGTTTCGACGGAGGTGGATAGCCACGACTCGCAAGCCGAGAGGCGCCGACCTCGATAAATCAGCGCAAAACCATAAGTGCCAATCGCACTGACTTTGTGGCTCTTCCGCTAGCGGCCTAACCTCCGCCAGTTGAAGACCCAAACGCCCAGCCTAGCTGGGCACGCCCCCTGACTCGCCCTCATTCGGGTTAGGATCGGCGACAGATAGATGAGGTGCCGCACATTCGGCTACGGGATGTGCGAAAGAGGCCGAAAGGTCATGTGGCTGGCTTGCAGGCCTCACCCTGTCTGTCGGGTGCCCGCAAGTGAGATGAATAGTCAGACTAAGCTTGTAGACGGTCGCTGGAAGAAACCCTCGGACGCGGGTTCGATTCCCGCCATCTCCACCAAGACGCCCTCCTTGCAGAGGGCGTTTCTTCTTCAGCCGAGCAGGTAATATTCTATGGGAGATTGTCAATCCTGAACCCGTGACCCCTCACGGTTACTATATAGCTGTGCTCATCGTCGGCCTGGGCCAGTCGATCTCTCAAGCGCCTGACAAGTGCATCGATCGCTTGCTCCGATACTCCCTCCGCATCGGTATCAACCCATACACTGGCGATCACTTCCTCGCGCGACACTACCTTGTTGGCATTGCGGTAAAGTACCTCTAGAAGCTTGAATTGCGCAGCTGATAGCGGAGGATCCAATTCCTTATCCAATATAAAAATCCGGTGGCCAAGCAGGTCCATCCACAGCCTCCCCTCCCCCGATGGATGTCCTAGCTGGACTGTTGCTTCTGAGCCCAAGTACGCCAGTTTCACGGCCAACGCAACCTGGATCTCATCCCCATCCTTCAAGCTCACCGGCTTGCCAATTCGAATTCCATTTACATGAGTGCCATTCTTGCTTCCCAGGTCTTCCAACAAATGCCCCAGGGCCCCTTTGCGCAAGCGTGCGTGCCGGCGTGATACCTGCCGGTCAGCGACAACCAATTGGCACTCCGGTGACCGCCCAATCACAAACTCAGTCTCGCTCAAGCTCCACTTGCGGCCCTCGTATTTGCCATCGAGACCAATCAGCACGGCAACATCATTCACATCATCCATGCCCATGCCTCACTGTTTTCGCCACAATAAGACCGTGTATAATCCGGCTGTGCATTGGCGGTCTTGGCCCTTATCTGAAGGAGCGAGGGCTACGCCGAGAGCTCTCCTCCAATGCGATCACCGCTCCTTCACTCTAATCAAAAACGAGGTTCCGGTGCCAAAGCCCCTCAGGCCTGACCAGGTCCTCAGAGGCCGTTATGTCGTGCGCGAGATAATCGGGCGCGGCGGTATGGGCTCCATCTATCTCGCCGAAGACAATCGCCTACCCGGCCGTCTATGCGCCGTGAAGGAGATTCATCACGACACCGATCTTCCCCAAGACTTGCGCGATCAAACTCACGAGCAGTTCTATCGTGAGGCCTCAGTGCTCGCACGCCTTGACCACCCCAATCTTCCAAAGGTTTCGGATTTCTTTACAGAAGACGAGCGCGACTTTCTTGTCATGGATTACGTTCCCGGGGAGGATCTCAAAACCCTCATCTCTCAAGCCCGTCGCGATCGCACCAAGCTTGCTCAATCCGATGTTCTCCAATGGACTATGCAACTGGGCGATGCCTTGCGCTATCTGCACAGCCAAGACCCACCTGTAATCCATCGCGATATCAAGCCGAGCAATATCAAGCTCACCCCAAACGGCTTTGTGAAGCTTGTTGATTTCGGGCTAGTCAAGCAGATGGTGCCTGACGAAATGACCATTACGGTCATTCAGGGTCGCGGTACTGCGCTTTACACTCCACTTGAGCAATACGGCGCCGATACCGGCCATACTGATCCTCGTTCCGATATTTACGCCTTCGCGGCGACCATCTATCACCTTCTCGCCGGCAATCCACCTGCGGGAGCAAAGCAGCGCTTTCTTCGAACCGAGGAGCTCGCTCCTCTGCGTAGCATAAATCCCCGTCTATCGCCCCAGGTCGATCAAGCCATTTTGTGGGCCATGAGCTTGCATCCCGACGACCGCCCTCAGGATATCCAGGCTTTCCTGAATGCCCTCTCTGGGCGCTCATTCCTCGCGCGCTATGCGCCCAAATACTCGGTCTCGATACTCAACTCGCTTCTTCCCGGACCACTTGATCGAATCCTGGCCATATTTGCTGTTGCTCTGCTGTTCCTCGGCATGGCGCTCAGTTTGTTCTAACCCTCCTCCAAACCACCGAAGCCACTGCCCACAGAGTTAGCCCCAATATTCCCATTCCAATCGTGACCAACAAGCTTGCCCATGCTCCAACAGATCGAAGCATTATCGCGCTTCCGGGCAAGTCCAATGCCAGGTAGTCATAACCAGCCAGTGCGAAAACGGCGCCGATCAACGCGTATCTAATCGGAGCCTGCTCAGGTGATGCCCCCCATCTCCTTGTCAGCACGAAGCCCACGCTTGATACAAGAGCCATTCCCAGCAGGCCCATTGCTAAATCCAGCAGGCCCGTTCCCCCTAGTTCTCCATCGTCATCAATCTCCCCCCCGCCCCCCTCATCCGGTGTTGCTGCGATAGTGGTTGATGTCGAAGTCGGACCAACTGTTGCTTCCACATTTGGCGTTGGTGCGATCACTGTCACGAATGCGAATTCATCCTCCTGAACATCAAACTGCAGAACTTCAGAGGTTCGCGCCAAGTCGCTCATCGCTTGGATACTGAGCATTCCCAGCCTGTCTAGAGTAAAGCTCATGCCTGCAATACCACCCGTGGTTATCGTCGCCACCTGCAATGGATCAACCCCTTCTGCTTGGTACGCAAGATCGAAAATTACAGGCGTTCCATCGGGGATTGGATTGCCATTCGAATCCACGATCACCCCCGTCGTTATGTGAATGAGATCTCCCCTGCGAAATCCGGTCGGTGTTGCTTCTGGAGTCTCCTCGCCGTCCGTGGATACCACGCTCAGTGTGATCAACTGCTCGGGATCTGGGGCGAGCGCCTCAATGAGGTCGTATCCTACTCCTGCGACATTCACGGGAGATGATCCGATCGCTGGCAATTCCTGAAATAGCATTCTCGCCGCAATCTCAACGAATGCTTCTGTTTTCGAATACAGGGCATAGTAAGCATCTATCTTGCTTAGATCGGTAGCGTCCGCATCATACGGAACATCGTATGCAAACACCACCACTCGTTTAGTCCGGACCAAATCAGGACGCCGATCAAGCAGCAATTTCAACGCGTTCGAACCATAAACCGCATCCGAGCTTTTCAATACGGAAAACACGATCCAATCTGCATTTTCCAATGCAATCTCAACGGAATATGAGCCGGCAATCGAAGCGGCGATCTCGTCCGGGGCCGGTTCTCCCATATATGCCGCCAGATCGGCCATGCTGAACGTACTCAAATCGCGTTCAGCTATTTGCCCGGTTCCCAAAGGGCCATACAGGTCTAGCATTTCCCTCGCCAGATCATCTATCCCAATTTCCTCGAACGGTGTGCAATCACTGCATTGGCCCACCTCACGCACGTCCGTAAACAGGACGATCCTCTCTCCCGCGCCCGGAGGCTCACCAAGCTCTTCTGGAAGGTTTTCTTGCGCCGGACTTATCAGTGTTACCGCGCTTCGGGCCACCTCAAACGTAGCTTCTCCCCCTAATCCAATGTCGCTCATTTCGGTGATACGAGGGTGTAGGCGTGATAGGGAGAATGCACCGTCATAAAGCCTCAGTTTCAGCTGAATGATCCGCAAGGCGGCCTCATCGACACGCTCCGCAAAGACCGGATCATCAATGTACTTCTGCTCGAAGAATGCTAGCGTTGCTTTAATGCTGCCTATGCCGGTTGGGTCTTCCTCGGATTCCATTTCCGATAGCTGAAGTAGGTCGTTTCCGGCAATCAGAGCATCCCTTGCGACGAGATGCCCCTTGAACACTGTTTCTGAGGGGTCATAGAAACGCCGGATCGATCTGGCCCCAAGGCTGTCGCTTATGACCACCCCTCCGCCCTCACGCCAGCTGTCGAAGGGATCCAACTCGAGCAACGTCTGCAGTGCTTGCGCATCAAGACTTACGGGCCGCGTTGCAGCCCTGATGTTGCCCTGGAAGCCCTGATATCGGATGTGGGAAGTCAGCAATCCATCAACCACATCATGATTGCCAGGTAGATTTCCGCTCACTGCCGCAAATGGCTCCAGCTCTATCTGCAGAAGTTGTTCCAACGATCTCCGGATTGTGGGAACCTCGACCTGCGTGTTGCGATCAGCTCCGCCCAGGCCCGGAAAATGCTTCGCGATTACGGCCAATCTGCCTTCCGATCCCTCGTGTAGGCCGCTGATATATGCCTTGCCCAGAATACTTACCCAGAATGGATCCCCCCCGAATGTCCGCACTCCCAGATCCCCTGAGCCAACCAGCCGAGGTTCATCCAGCACATCAAGCGATGGGCCCAACAGCAAATTGAATCCCAGAGCCTTCAATTCCGTACCCAATACCTCGCCGACTTCGCGTGCAAGTTCGCTATCCCACGTTGCTCCGATGGCCATCGCTGAAGGGAGATCTGTCAATCCACTGAGTATTTGCGAGTAGGGCGCGCCTCCTCCTTCCTGACTAATGCCAATAAATAGCGGTATAAATTGCGGCCTGGATGCCTCTTGGGAATCAGGATCGATGATTGTCGCCCGCAAGGATGAATCAAATTCAGCTTCTTGAAGCGATATGATTAGCGATCTTATCGCCTGCAAAGTATCTGGCTCGTCAACGAAGTTGTCATTCTCAGCCGAAAGAATCACACCTGCGATGTGATGGTTGGCTATCAAGTCCTGGATCGGATGATCCTCGTCTATTGTGTTGCCATGCATGGTGACCACGAACAGTTGGCCGATACGTTCTGCCGGGCTCATCTCCTCCAATATCGCCTGCGCTGCGTCTACTGGGTCTTGTGCCAACGCGGGCGCGCTCCCCATTGCGGAGCTGAATCCGAAGGCAAGGATCATCAGGGCGTACATCATCTTTCGCATTATTGCGGAGTATACCTGTTGCGGGGAAAATGGTGCAAGGTCTTGCTCGAATTGACGCGTCTAATTCGAGTTATGCGTGAGCTTTTCCTTTTCCAGAATATCCCTCATAATACCGCGACGCTTCGCGCCGCCCAATAGCTCAAGTCGCCGTATGCCAAGAGGATCGATTTCCTCTCTCAGCAACCTAACTTCCTCTCGGCTAGGCGGCTCCGTCTCGGCAAGATCCTCTGATATCTGCAATTCAAAACCTGTTTTCGCCTGTACTCGCTCGGTGGTCACTCCCGGAAATATGGTTCTCAGCCGCATGCGACCACTCACATAATCGAATTCCCCAAGATTCGATACCAGGAATTTCGCTCCCTCACCCTTCTTCCTCACGTCGGAATGTCCCAAACCTGAGCAGAAATCCAGCTTCTCCACAAACGTTACCCTGGAATGCCGAGGCACGTAGAGATAGACACCATCCAGGAATGTCGTCACATCCGGAATTCCTCCGCTTCCGGGCATTCGCATTCTCGGTCTTTTGTAATCCTTTCCGAACGCGATATTGTTGAAATTCCCAAACGGATCGACCTGTCCTGGACGAAAGAACTCCTTGGGTTTGACGCGCGGCAGCAAATCCGTTGCCGCACTCACAAAGCCAAAGGTGGTTAGCGCTTGATCCAGCCACAAGGATTCGGCATACGCCAAACCGATTTGTGCGCCTTGTCTGCATACGCTTTGCCCGATCGCCGATGCGAAGTACACATTAGGCGCATGAGTATGCCAGGCAAGTAAATACCCCGCGGCCACCAATGGCGTAGCCAATCCTTGCGCCAGCACGTCGCCATCTTGCACCTGGCGCGATATGCACACACATATCAATTCGTCCGCGGTGTAATCGGGTTCGGATTTGCTCATCTTCTGCACTCATCAAGGTTCGAGGTTATGCATTCCTTTCGAACACAAGCACCATATCATCAACAGCTTTCTTCAGCAACTCCTGCTTTCCCGCTCAACCGGATCGAGATTCCAGCACTTCTCGCGCCCGATCGGGCACGTCGGTTATCAGACCGTCCACTCCCATGTCCACGAGTTCGCGCATTCTCCTCGCATCGTTCACTGTCCACACGTTTACCATCCGCCCTTGGGCATGCTCTCGCGCAATCATTTCAGCGCTTAGTATCCGATCTTGCGGATGCAATGCCTCATGGGGGGTGATCTTTCTCAGCAAGCTCCTCACCCATCCGGGCTCCTCTGCCAGAAGGAGTAACCCAGAAGGTATCTCGGGCGCCAACCGCTTGGCTCGAGCAAGCGCAATGGGGCTAAACGAAGAGAAGATCACACGCCTTTCCAATCCCAATTCCCTCACCAACGAAACGGCCTTGTTTGGTAGAGAATCCAACGGATGAGCATAGTTGGT
>DAOVIK010000125.1 GCA_030673735.1 Anaerolineae bacterium | reverse complement strand
GTAAACCGCCGGGTATGAAAAAGCCACGTGCCCCTCAACGCTATCTTCTACTGGTCCGGTGAAGATCTCGCCGTCCGGCATGTTCTCCTTGGCATCGCAATTAATGAACACGCGATCTATGATGCTCATGCGCAGATCGGTATCTTGACCGGTAACATGCACGTGCTGCTTCCCCTTCAGCCAATCGACGATCTTCTGCTGCCACTTTGAGAATTCACGCCAGTAGCCAACCGGATCATCCATGTCCGGCAGACATGCACCGTAGACAAAGTCTTCGTACTCGATCAACCCCATTTCTGCATCTTGGGCGTGAGCATTGGTTGGGAAGAGCGTGCCCACCCAACGGCAATCACCATCCGCGATGCGGCGCAGAAAATTCATGAAAATGTCCTTCTGCGCCCGGCTGGTCATGGCCATCTTTGCGGGGTCGACGTTGCTCATGGCTTTAGTGTTTGACGACCCCCTGATCGAAATCATGCAATCGGTCGTCTCCATGGCCAGCTTAACAGGCTCGGGGACATACTGTAGCTGCTCGTCGGAGGCGAGGCGATAGAACATCTCATTAGTTCCTGGGATATCGGGAACAAGAAAGGGATTCCCGCCCGCCTCAAGGACCTGTGCATAAACCGCCTTGAGCAGCGGCTCGGCCCCGGTCTCGCCTCGAATGAGAACACTTTCACCTGGTTTCACTGCAACCGAGTAGTTGACCAGGACCTCGGCCAGTTTGTCAATTCTTGGATCGGGCATTGTCATCATCTCCTTGTGATGTCGTTCTGCAGCATACCAATCAGCGGGATCACCGCTCAGTCAACAGCGGACATTGCATCTGCTTCCTTCGTCAGCGGCGTGTCCTTTTTATCCAATCTAACTCACCTACTCTACCACGGTCCCGGAATGCCTGGCGCTGTCTTCCCCCCGGATCATCCGGATCATCCCGCGGAAGTATTGACAATCATCCCTAAGTATGATAGAGTACTCTATGTTACAGAGCACTCTAGATCGCTTAAGGCAACACACGTTCTGTACACAGGAGAAAAGCATCATGAACGTTTCCAAACATGAGGCGCAAGAAGCACTGGAGGCCGTGCAACGAGTTTCAGACCAGCTGCGTCACGCTGTCGCCAGCGGTGGCACTCCCTACTACTTGATCATGTGGGGCGCAATTCTGTTGTTGGGCTATATCGGCAGCCATTTCACCACCGGACTCCTTACTGGATGGATCTGGTTGGGGCTGGCCGGAACCGGCAGCGTGCTTTCGTTCGTCATCGGGATGTACTTCAGAATGAAAATGCGTACCGGCAGCTTCACGAGGATCCTATATTTGTGGCTAGGCATTATGGTCTGGGCTTCCTTGATTTGGTGGATTGCAGCACCCTCCACGGGCGAACAAGCCTCCTTATTGACCGTCGTCATATTCATGTTCGGCTACGTGATCACCGGGCTATGGATGGAGCCGACGGCCACTTGGGTGGGATTGATCACCACCGCCCTCGCCGTCATTGGGTACACACTCTTCCTTCCTTTCTTCTATCTTTGGTTGGCCTTTCTCGGAGGGGGCACCATGATCCTGAGCGGCGTATATATCCTGCGCAGGTGGAAGTGAGCCCAGCAGCTATGAGGGAATCACAATGGCCGACTTGAACGAAATCATCCATCAACCGGTACGCCTGCGTATCATGGCCGCTCTGGTGACCGTGGAAGACGAAACCCAATTGGATTTCACCTACTTGCGCAATCTGCTGGACGTCACTGATGGGAATCTGGGCGCTCATCTGCGCAAGCTTGAAGAGGCCGGATACGTCGAACTGAGCAAGACGTTTGTGGCACGCAAGCCTCGTACCTATGCCTCCGCAACTACCCGCGGGCGCCGCGCCTTTGAGGACCACGTAGCCGCATTGGAGGCCATCATGCGCGGTGAAGAGAGCGATGGCAGGAAGAATGATTGAGAAGATCTATTGCATCGGGAGGCAGGAATGGCTGGAGTAATTGAAGTCCGTGATCTGAGAAAGACCTATGACGATGTTGTGGCTGTCGACGGCATCTCCTTCGAGGTTGCCGAAGGCGAAATCTTTGGCATGGTGGGGCCCAATGGCGCCGGCAAGACGACGACAATCGAGTGCATCGAGGGCCTGCGCCGAGCCGACAGCGGTCACGCGCGCATCTTCGGTGAAGATCCATCGGCGAAGCGCGCCGCCATCGCAGAGCGTATTGGCATCCAGTTGCAGGAATCAGCGCTCCCCGCGCGCTTGCGCGTGGCCGAGGCGCTGTGGCTCTTCGGTTCCTTCTACAAACGCCAGGCCGATGCAGACGAGCTTCTGGGACAGCTTGGCTTGATCGAGAAGAAGTCGTCCGCCTTCACCAAGCTCTCTGGCGGTCAGAAGCAACGCCTGTTCATCGCGCTGGCGCTGATCAACCTGCCGGAAGTGGTCTTCCTTGACGAACTCACCACCGGGCTCGATCCCCAAGCGCGGCGAGCTATGTGGGACCTGGTGCGCGGAATCCGCGAGCAGGGGCGGACGGTCTTCCTGACCACGCACTTCATGGAGGAAGCCGAGCGCCTGTGCGACCGGGTAGCGATTCTCGACCATGGGCGCATCGTGGCATTGGATACGCCCGAGGCCTTGATCCGATCTCTGAACATTGATAAGCGGCTGGTCATGACCGTTCCAGAGGGTGATCTTCCAAAGCTGAGCGAATTGCCGCAGGTCAGCCGCGTGGAGCGCAGCGGGGATCGCCTGGTTGTTTACGGTGCCAAGGATGGGCTCGCCAGCGCGGTGATCAATGCTCTGGAGGATTCTGGCGTCGCCTTTGAAGATCTGCGTACCGAACAGCCAAACTTGGAAGATGTGTTCCTGGCTCTGACAGGCCGGGAGATGCGGGAGTAATGATCATGCGTGGCCTGAGACAATTGACCTGGACCAATATCAAGCTCTACCTGCGAGATCCCATCGCAACTTTCTTCACCTTGGCATTCGCCCCATTTCTTGTAGTGATCTTTGGCGCCATGTTCGGCAACGATCCCAATCCGATCTTCGGCGGTCAAGGGTCAATGGACGTATCGATGCCCGCCTATACCGCGCTGATCGTGGGCTCCGTGGGCATCATGGGCGTGCCGATCACGGTCGGAGCACTGCGCGAACACGGCGTGCTGCGCCGCTACCGGGCGACACCCATGCACCCGCTGACCTTCATCGTTGCGGACATCACTACGAATCTTGCGATGGCTCTCTTCGGAACGATACTCCTGGTGGGATCGGGCATACTGCTCTACCGGGTGAAGTTCGAGGGCAATATGCTGAGCGTTCTCGCTGCCATACTGCTGGGCGGATTGGCACTGCTCGCCTTCGGCTATCTGATCGCCAGCTTAGCGCCGGGAGCGCGCTCGGCACAAGTGATCGGGATGCTGGTCTTCTACCCCATGATGTTCCTTTCCGGGTCCGGAATGCCGCTGGAGATCATGCCCGAATCGGTACAACGCATCTCCACCTTCCTGCCCATGACCTACATGGTCAGGCTACTGCGCGGGTTATGGTTCGGGGAAAGCTGGGGGGAGTATCTCGTTGAAGCGGCCGTGCTTCTTGGTGTATTCGTTGTTTGCGGCGGATTGGCGGCGCGTTTCTTCCGCTGGGAGTGAGGTTTCAGGCAATCGAGTACGCTTGTCCGGACGGTGATCACAACGTCACCCCCGGACTTTTCTATCCAGCAACAACTCCTGTCCCTCAACCTACCGACTGGCAAAGGCAATTCGCCCTCATTCTGCAGTTGTTGTATAACTTGCCCAATGCTGCTTGGCTTCCCGATGCGGTGCGCACCGTTGGGTCCGCCTGTGCGCGGCAAGCCGATTTGGGAGAACTATGGAAGACCATCCACCCACCGCATTGCTGATCTTGCGCGGCCTCGTGCATCCCACATGGCTGGCCTGCTTGCGATTGCGGCGCATTCTCGAAGCCACCCCCGGCCTTCAGTTCATACGCGCCAACAGCCTTGAAGTCTTGCCACGATTGCCCATGGATCAGGTGCGCAGCCTTGTGATCTACTTCCACCACCGGCGCCTCTCTCCAGCCGCGCTTTCAAGCCTCGATGGTTTCATTCGTCAAGGTGGCGGCCTGCTTGCCGTGCACGGCGCATCGGCATCATTCAAGACTGAAAGAAGCTATCATGAGATCCTTGGTGGACGCTTCATCGGGCATGGACCTGTTGCTGAGTTCGAAGTCCATCCGGTGCCCGGACAGGAAGGATACTTCGAAGGGGTAGGATCCTTTGTGGTGCGAGACGAGCTGTATCGTCATGAGTTCGATCCCGCCAACAAGGTGCACTTCTCCACTCCGGTGGGGACCGAGGAAGAGCCCATCATCTGGACACGCCGCCATGGAAAAGGCAAAGTCTGCTACTGCGCGCTGGGTCATACGTCACAGGTTTTCCGACACCCGGCCGTGATCGAGATTCTGCAGCGCGGACTGCTTTGGGTGTCGGGACTTGACACTCATGGAAAGGTAAGCAGTTGACCAGGAAGATGCGACTGGGGATCGTCGGCTGCGGAGACATCGCCTCCTACACCGCCCTGTTCTGCCTCCTCAACCGCCGCATACACACGGCGGCATGCTGCGACCGATCGGTGGACGCGGCCGCGGCATTCGCCAAGCGCTGGCGCATCCCCAGCTTCTACGATAGCTACGAGCGCATGCTTGAGAAGGAAACGCTGGACGCGGTTTACCTGGCCGTTCCCCACGATTTGCACTTCGCGATGGCCAGCACAGCCATCGAGCGCGGACTGCACGTGCTGCTCGAGAAGCCGATCACGCGCACGCTCGAGGAGGGGGAGCAGATCGTGCTACAGACGAAGGAAAAGGGGATCCGTCTGGGTGTCAACTACCAATCCCGCTACGATTTGGGATGCCATGCCCTCGCCAGAGCCGTGCAGGCCGGATCCTTGGGCAGGATCTACTATGCGCGCTGCAACATCCCCTTCCACCGTGACCAGAAGTACTTCACAAGTGCATCCTGGCACGCCAATCAAGCGCGATCCGGCGGCGGCACGCTGATCACGCAAGGCAGCCACATGCTCGACGTTGTGCTCTGGGCGCTGGATTCTCAGGCACGCTATGCAACGGGAATGACCGCACAGCGCCGCTTCCGAGATGTCGAAGTCGAGGATCTGGCGCAAGGAATCTTAGAGATGGAGGACGGCGCGCTTGTCCAAATCTGCAGCGCGATGATCGCCACCCCAGAACAAGCCCTGTCGATTGAGGTATATGGAGAGAAAGGAACCGCGCGCTACAGCGATAAGCCGTATCCGAACGTGCGATTCCGAGGCGTCCGCCCCCGAAAGATTCGCCCTCCGATGAGAGGATTGCATGCCCTTCAGCGCAGTATCGAGGGTTTTCGCGCCTGGGTGATCGAAGATCAGCCCTATTTGATCCCCGGTGAGCAGGCGCTGCCGGTTCTGGCAGCCGTCGAGGCGATCTACCGCTGCCGCGGGAGGCTCATCATTTTTGGGGTGGGGAAATCCGGCCTCGTTGCCAAGAAGATCGCGGCGACGTTGACGAGCACGGGTACGCCGAGTTTCTATCTTCATCCTGTGGAGGCAGCCCACGGCGACCTCGGCCTGGTGAGCAGTGACGACGTCGTTGTGTTCCTCTCCAAGAGCGGAATGAGCGACGAGCTCCGCCCGCTCTTGCCCTCGCTCCGCAGGCTCGGTGTGGCGATCATCGCGATGACGGGCAATCCCAATTCCTTTCTGGCCGCGCATGGCGACGTCGTCATCAGTACTCATGTCGATTGCGAGGCGTGCGGACTCGATCTTGCGCCGACGACGAGCACGACCGTGGCCGTCGTAATGGGAGATGCGCT
>DAOVIK010000109.1 GCA_030673735.1 Anaerolineae bacterium | reverse complement strand
GCGCGCCGACGATGATGCGAAGAGAGCGGAAGTTGCGGTGATGTGGTCGAAGGAATTCGACGCCGACATCAAGGCCGAGGACATCAACTGCGTGGGATGCCTGTCCGAAGGCGAGGTTGTTTTCAGCCACTGCCACGTGTGCGAGATTAGAAAGTGCGGCATGGGGAAGGGCGTTGCGAACTGCGCCTACTGCGATGATTACGCTTGTGATAAGTTAACCGAGTTCTTCGCCATGGTTCCGGAGGCGAAGGCCCGATTGGATGGATTGCGAGCTTAGACATGGCGCGTTTCTTCTCTCCACCACCCGCGCCGAACGAATTCGGTTCCTGACCTGAGGGGCGTATGAGTCGAACCCACAGAAGACACATCATCATCACGAGTGCATTGCTTTTCATCGGGTTCGCAATTCGCGCCTCCTTCATTATTGGCGCTGAATTCCCCCTTAATGACGGCGGCTTCTTTCTTTCCATGATCCGCGATCTGCAGGCAGCTGGGGGCGCGCTGCCGGTCTATACCACATACAACCATTCGCAAATCCCCTTTGTATACCCGCCGCTGGCGTTCTATCTCGTCGATTTCATGGCAAGGGCATTCTCGATAGGCGAATTGAGCCTGCTCACTTACCTGCCGATAGTCTTTAGCTGCCTCACGCTGCTTGCGTTTCTCCCCCTTGCGAGGGAGATCCTCAAAGAGGATCGGGAATACTACGCGGCGGTGTTTATCTATGCCCTTTTCCTGCCAGGCTTCATCTGGATGATCATGGGAGGCGGCCTCACCAGAGCGCTTGGATTTGCCTTTGCCCTGCTCGCAATTGCCTCTGCGCGGAAACTCTACACCGCAGGAGGAATACGACACGCAATCCAGTGCGCAATTGCGTGCATCCTAACCGTCCTTACGCACCCTATTTTTGCCTGGTTCACAGTATTGAGCATTGGGCTCTTGTTTCTTGTCGAACGCCCAACTCGAAGAAAGACCATCTATTCCATTCTTGTCGTCGTGCTGGTTGCCCTGTTCACTGCGCCGTGGTGGTTGACCGTCCTGCGCAATCACGGTTTCAGCCCCGTAATCGAAGCCTTCTCGACAGAGTCGTTTGAGTGGGATATTTGGGGTGTCTTGTTTCGGTATACCGCATTCGGCTTGCTGGGCATCATCGTTTGCATGCGGAACAGAGACTATCTCCTGCCGGTTTGGTTTCTCCTGCTTTTTCTCCTGGATCCCAGGAATGCACCGACTGTTGCCGTTGTCCCGCTTTCCATGCTGATTTCGCTCGTGTTCTGGAGGGCGGTCCTCCCAAGTTGGCAAAGGATTCGCAAGCGAGGAGTGCCTTCGAGTACAGAGCAGCCTCTACCAACCGATGAAGCAGAACAAGGGCTATTGAGTACACCCAGGTTCCCAAAGTTTCAACGGGTGTTGGATCGAGTGATCATCGTCTGCGCCGTTTTCATTGGGCTTAGCTTGGGATTGGATTATTGGGCCAGCCTGGGACCAACATATCCTGTTCGAGCGCTGGAAGAACGCGAACTCGAAATGATGGCTTGGATCCAGGAGGAGATTCCGGCCGATCGCACCTTCTTAGTATTGTCTGCAGATATTTGGTGGAACGATAAGATCGCAGAATGGCTCCCTGCGCTGACAGGGCATCGAAGCCTTCTCACCGCACAGGGTCACGAATGGCTGTCAGCTGATCTCTTCACCAGCACCTGGAAGGCGCATACGCAAGTGCAAACATGGGCTAGAAAAGGAGATCTTGCGGCGATCCTGCAATGGCAATCTGAAAGCGGCGAGAGACCCGAATACCTCTACCACTCGACAACGAGGACCAACTGGTTTGACGAGTACAGGTGCTGTGAGGAAATTGAGCAACTCCTTCTAGAATCCCCGGCTCTGGAGCTGGTTCATCGCGAGGGGGAATCATTGCTATTCAAGATCATTCAGTGAGAAACCGACCTTAGCAGGAGACCTCTAAGTGCCTACCATTTCCTCGGAGCTGCCTTTTCGCATCGCTTTCTGGTGCATATTCGGAGGGATGATCGCCATGCAGGCATATTATGCTCTGCGTCTTCGCTTGGCCGGGGAGCATCGAGCCACCGACCGCAAGGCAATGGAACGGGAAGGATGGGTGATCCCCGTCATGCGGACACTTCGTTCCCTCCTGCTGTTGGCATTTCTGGTGTTGTATGCTGTCCAGCCGCCGTGGTTCGAAGAGCTTGCGATGCCGCTTCCGGATTGGCTGCGTTGGCTGGGGGTGGTGCCGGGTGTGCTCAGTATGGCACTCTATGCGTGGTCCCGGCAGGCGCTCGGGAGGCAATGGTCATCCTACCTGCAAATGCGCGATAGCGAGCACCAGCTTGTCACCACCGGGCCCTACGCCCGGATACGGCATCCGATCTATCTGGCTATGCTGGCTTTCTTGACCGGCCTCACGATCATCGCTGCGAATTGGCTATTTGTCGTCTTCTTCTTCATATCGCTAGTCGATTTGGCGCTTCGCATCCCCAAGGAGGAGCAGATGCTGATCGCGGCGTTTGAGGAAGAATACGTCGCCTACATGAAGAAGACCGGGCGGATTTTCCCGATATGATGGACCGGGGAAGGCCTTGCCTAATTCGTCAGTAAGGGAGAATTTGGCTTGAAGAAGAAGTTGAGCAGCATCTTGCTGGTCCTTGCCTTTGTGCTTACAAGTTGCGGCCGCGGAATCCCAACCGCGACACCTTCGCCTATCGATCCTGAAATACAGCAAAGAATCCAGAGAATTGAAAATGGGTTGCGGCCTATGACCGCTGGAGGGCAGGTCGAATGGGAAGAAACGGTTGCCCTTTCCCAACGGATGGAGCTGCATGGTGTACCAGGTGTCAGCATCGCCGTCATCAATGACTTTCAGATCGAATGGGTCAAAGGCTATGGGCTTCTAGAAGCAGGAGGGGACGATCCGGTTTCGGCTGATGTCCTTTTCCATGCCGGCTCCGTCGCCAAGCCGGTATCCGCAGCTGCAGCTTTAACTCTGGTTGATATCGGGCTCCTTGATCTGGACAGAGATGTGAATGAGAAACTGATTTCATGGCAGATCCCAGAAAACGAGAATACCGATCAAGAGAAGGTCACGCTTCGCCGCTTGCTCAGCCACAGCGCGGGCCTTGGGGATGGCTTCACGGACCGCTCGAGCAGTGACCGGATGCCGGACTACTTCGCGCCCGCTGGAGAATCGCCGACAGTGACGCTTCAGCAACTGTTGGATGCTGACGCCGGCGTGGACGTTGACGGCCCTACCTATGTAGCGAGCGCGCCAGGCACTACATACCGGTACGCCAACGCAGACTACGCCATCGTAGAGCTGCTGATCGTTGACGTCGTCCAGCAGCCATTTGCCGAGTTTATGAGTGAAACAATCCTTGAGCCATTGAGGATGACCTCAAGCACCTTCGAGCAGCCACTTCCAACGGAGTTACGGAGTAGGGCCACAGTCGAGCACGACACTAGTGGGCAGCCATTTGCAGAAGAACGTCTTCATTTCCCACTTCTGGCGGCAGGTGGTCTGTGGACGACTCCTTCGGACTTGGCGCTCTTCGCGATTGAGATCATGCGCGCCTACCAAGGGCAATCCGACAGGATCATCCCTCAGGAATTGGCAATCGAGATGCTCACACCGCAGATAGATACCCCGAATGATCTGCTTGGGGATAGCTTCGGTCTCGGTTTCCAGCTAATTGGGGAGGGTCAGGATCTGGCAATCATGCACACCGGTGGCACTTGGGGATCTACGTGCCTGATCTGGATCTATCCCGAGACCGGGCAAGGCGCAGTCATCATGACCAATTCGGCAAGCGCCCAGGGAATCATCCGGTTTGAGATACTGTTTAGTATTGCTGCGGAATACGGGTGGCCAATCACTCCTCCGAGTGAGTAGGACAGGGTGTCTGATTGGGAAACGGAGCGATGGCATCGGGCGGGTTATTCGATTTACGAGTGAGTTAAACTATCCTCAAGGAGACGGCAATGAAATCTGATACGCTGGAGCGTTTTACTTTCGCTGTCCTGGCTCTAATGCTCTCGATCACGGTTGCAGCGTGCGCGACCGGCAATCTGCAAATCTATGGTGTAGGCGATGTGGTCGATGTTGGATCAGACATGCGGATGGTCCTGAGCAGCGCCGAGTTCATCGATGACAAGCTGGAAGCCACGTTCACCATTGAGAACGTGGGTACGGAAGACCACAGCTACAATCTCATGCTCAGCTTGCAAGCAAGGGACACAGAGGGAACGCCAATGTCTCAGCTCATCCCTTGTGGGTCGAACCTCGATGGCTCGTTGCATCCAGGTGATCAAGCTACTGGCACCATATGCTGGAGCACAGAAGGTGCAGAGATCGTGCGCATTCACTACATCGTCCTGCTGTCGGATACTGACATCGCATGGGAAGTGACGCGCTGACGACAAGCGGTGTGGACGCCACCCAGCTAATCCTCCTTGCGGGGGCAGCCCCTTGTGCAATCATCGGAGAATGAATGATGAACAGATCTCGTCGCTTGGGAAACCTGGTGCTGATCAACGGCACGATCATGGTGGGTGTGGCGATCCCGCACCTCATCGATGATTTCCTCTACGACATTCCCGCGGAATTCGGCCTCACGAACATCCAGGCCCAGATCCTGGCAGGCTTCTTTTCGGTGCTGTTGATTGTGGTGTTTTCGCTGGCCGCAAGAGGTCAGCGCTGGGGCTTCATCGGAACGGCCTTTCTCGGAGGCTTCCTGGCGCTGGCTGGCATCCTGAAGCACATTCCCCTAATGGCCAAGCCCGGCCCCTACTGGAGCGGCCTGTTCTCGGAGATCCTGATCGCGATCCTGATCCTCAGCGGGATCTTGCTTCTGATCGTCTCTGTTTTCGCTTTGCGCGAAATCAATCGAAATCCGCCGACAGAATAGGATCGCCGAAGGCACCTTAGCCCGAATCGAGGCCATCATTCCGCCTCCCTAGCGGCGGGGGACGATTGCCCCTGTGGCGCGAAAGGCTAGTCGAGATGTATCATGGGCATGTTCGCAGATCTTCGAGCAGCAGGTTTCAGTACCTTGCCTTGAGGATTTCAGGCCAAGGCAGTGAATGATGGCAGAGATCACGCTTCGAAAGGCGACCAACGAGGATTTCGAGTTCCTTTATGATCTGCATCGCCAGACGCTAAGAGAGTACGTTGACCAGACCTGGGGGTGGGACGAGGAATGGCAGGCGGGATACTTCCGGAGCAGATTCGACATTAGCGACAAACGGATCGTCCAGCAGGATGGCGTTGATATCGGATGTCTTCATATCGAAGATAGGGGAGATCAGATCTTCCTATCATACATTGCTTTGGCGCCGGAGTTTCAAGGAAAGGGGATCGGCACGCGATTGATTGAAGCGGTTCTTATTCAAGGCAGGGCGCGGGAAGTGCCGGTTGCATTGAAGGTGTTGAAGGCAAATCCGGCCTGGAAACTCTATGAACGCCTGGGCTTCACGGTCACGGCCACCTCCGAGACTCACTACTGGATGATCGCACATCCGCATCATGGTCCGGACTAGCCACTCGCGCACGCGGTTGCGGTTTGGGCAGGATCATGGATCATAGTGACACACCGAGATCCGAAGTATGCTCCGTCGGCGTGAGCTAGGAGGGCACCATCATGGTCCGAATCAGCACTGGCCTTGTGTTGTTCAGCATTGCAGCAGGTCTGATTATCGCTGGGTGCTCCGTAATCCTTGGTCAGGGGGATCCCTGCTTTCGTGCCGTCGATAAGATCCCCACCGATACGCCAGTCGAGTTCGAAGGACATTACGTGACAAGCTTCGAGGTGTCTTCGTTTGTGCCCTGTGGTTGTGCTTCCGAACCTGGTTATGGGCGGGGCTATTGGCTTGAAGGCGATCCCCAGTCCGGCTTCTCGGAAGCGTATCAGCTATCCTCTCCGACTTCTGATCTCACAGCCCCTGGCAATGTGATATATGTGCGATTTGAGGGGATGATTTCGGATTACGCCGCCCATGGCCACTTGGGCATGTACCTGCGGCAAGTCACAGTGATGAAACTCATCGAGGCGGATAGGGACGGGCAATGTGGACCCATGGATTAATCTTGGATGGGCAAATTCCCCGCAGGGGGCGCGGGC
>DAOVIK010000244.1 GCA_030673735.1 Anaerolineae bacterium | reverse complement strand
CTTGGTGTGGGACGTGCACGCCGAGCCTATGCTCGAAGCGCTGGAGGCGCTCGAGGCCTTTCCGGACGTCACACGCGCCGGCTTAGCCGGTGACCATCTCAGAGCGATCACCGATCGCTCTGTGCAAGGGCGCGATCTGCAAAATCGCCTCTCCAACCAAGGCCTGGAGGTTCGTTCAGTAGCCCAGATCGAGCCCACGCTGGAGGACGTCTTCCTGGCCCTCGCCGGGGAGTAGGCGCAATAACAGCATTCGCGCTTCGGGCTTGCCGATGCCTGTCCCAATGTAATGCTGGGAGCACGCCCCTACGACGTTCATGCCGAGTCGGTCACACAATCCGTCTCAGCCATTTCCCTTGATCCGTAGAGACGCAGCGCGCTACGTCTCTGCGCTACGCGGATTGGAACGCTCCGGCGCAATTGAGGACCGAGCCTGGCCAGCAAAATATGTCATTCTGAGCGTAGCGAAGAATCTCGTTTTTCGTTATCAACGGACCAAATCTGCCAGAAACGAGATCCTTCGCCGTTCGTCCCTGAAGCCCTTACAGGGATCGCAAAGAACGCTCCTCAGGATGACATATTATGAACATCGAATGCGCCGACGCCTGCCGCAGTAACCTCCCTGATCGGCAATGGACCATCGCGGAGACGCCCCAGCCCAGCTGAGCGGTCCTCCTCCGGAATAATAGACACGCCGCAAAGAGACACGATAGTCAAAGTGAAATGAACTGGGTGTGCTAGGAATCCACCGCAGTGCTAACCGGATTATCCGTATCAGGCGACATGTATGCATCCACGCCAATTGCGGCCGTTTCGTACACAGGCCCGGCTCAAGTCTGTCTCTTCTCTCAGTGTCCAATGAAATCTGGGAAGCCGCATTAAAAGCTACGGTGCACAAAAGGCTGTGCCACTGATTCGCTTCACCCGTTGTCACTGATTCGTAGAGACGCCCCGTTGGGGCGTCTCCTAAAACCATCCAATTGATCTGCCGCGGCATGGGGACAAAAATGGGCGTGCCGGTGGCACGCCCCTACGACGTCCAAGCCGCGTCGCTCGACCAATCCGCTTCGCCCTTTCTCCTTGATTCGTAGGGGCGTTTCATCCCGCTGAGTACCTGCGAGACGAACGGTGAAACGCCCCCACAACCTTCATACCGAGTCGTTCGACCAATCCGTTCCACCCTTTGCCGTTGATTCGTAGAGACGCACCGTCGTTCATCCCGTACGTTCTTAGCGGGGCCGGTGCGTCTCTACGGGGCTATACGTGAGTGGGGATGACGATAGATGAATGGATCTGGCGCGGTGTGTTTTCTCCGGAGGATGACGATGAGGGTAGAACGGGCGACTGCCGGCCTGGCCCGCGCTTTCTGCGGGGTCGCCCCTACGAAGAACGAGTCTCTGCGCCGCCTAGTCGTCGTACGGAACCTCCACGACGAGCGCCTGCACCTCCTCCTTCAGCGCCGAAATCTCCGCCGTTACAGCATCCACAATCTCCCCGGAGGGGATCACGACCGACTCCTCTCGATCACGACGCTTCATCTCGACTCCGCCCTGCTTGAGCGAGCGCTTGCTCACAGTCAGGCGAATGGGAACCCCGATAAGATCGGCATCGGCGAACTTCACGCCCGGGCTCTCCTCCCGATCGTCGAACAGCACTTCGAGCCCCGCCTCGACGAGTTTCTTGAATGCCTCCTCCCCATCCTTCTCAGCACCCTTCAGCGACAACAGGTGCACGTGATAGGGCGACACGGTTATCGGCCAGATCAAGCCGTGCTCGTCATGATGCTCCTCGGCAATGCTCGCCAGCAGCCTGCCGCTGCCAATCCCGTACGAACCCATAATGACCGGCTTGGAGGAGCCATCCTTGTCCAGGAATTCGGCTCCGAGCGCCTCGCTGTAGCGCGTGCCCAGCTTGAAGATGTTCCCCACTTCGACGCCACGCTCTGCATGCATCGCTTCCTTGCACTCCGGACACGGATCCCCCTCCTGCGCCAGCACCAAGTCGCCCACGAAATCCGCATGGAAATCACGCTCGTAATTGACGTTCAACAAGTGATGGCCTTCCTCGTTGGCGCCGGCGACCAAGTTGGGCGATTCGGGGATCAGGTCATCCACCACGATCAGCGTATCCTTCAGACCCTTAGGAGAGGCATATCCCGCCACCGCACCGCTGGCCGCGATCTCCTCATCGGTCGCCGGGCGAAGCTCCTTGGCCTTCACCGCATTGGTCAGCTTGGTCTCGTTGACCTCCGTGTCGCCCCGCACCACAGCGAATACTAGCCGGTCAACATCCACCTCTCCTTCGGTGATGGTGGCCATCATGAAAACCGCCTTGGCTGTCTTTGCCTCAGGCACATCCAAGAACTCGGCCAGCCCTTCGATAGTTGTGATCCCGGGGGTGGCGACTTTCTTCACGGGCTTGAGCGCCTCTTTTGATCCTGCCACCTTCTCAATGCGCGCAACCTGGCGGTTGGCGGCGTAGCCGCAGTTGTCACAGATCATAAGCGTGTCTTCGCCGACCGGCGTTAGGTACATGAATTCATGCGCCAGGCTTCCCCCCATCATCCCTACGTCCGACTTCACGGCGCGCACGGGCAGCGCGCAACGATGGAAGATGTCGAAATAGGCCTGATAATGAGCTCGATACTGCTTGTCCAGGCCTTCCTCGTCGACGTCCAGGCTGTAGCTGTCTTTCATCGTGAACTCGCGCACGCGGATCAGCCCCGCTCGCGGCCTGGGATCGTCACGCCACTTGGTCTGGATGTGGTAGACCAGCATGGGGAGCTGTCGGTACGAGTGCACTTCGCGCCTCACCAAGTCGGCCACCACTTCTTCGTGCGTCATGGCCAACACCATGTCTCGCCCGGATTTGTCCTTGAAGCGCGCCATCTCAGAGCCGACCTGGAACCAGCGCAGGGTTTCCTTCCAGATCTGTGCCGGATGTACAACCGGCATGGTGACCTCCTGCCCTCCGATGGCGTCTATCTCCTTCCGCATGATGTTCTCGATCTTGGTCAGCGAGCGCTTTGCCAGGGGCAAGTAGCTGAAGATCCCCGCCGCTAGTTGGCGGATGAATCCCGCTCGCAGAAGAAGCTCGTGGCTGGGAACCTCGGCGTCGGAGGGTTTGTCACGCAACGTCTGGCTGAATAGTTTGCTCATTCTCATGGCGGTGATCTCCTGTGGCTTGATGTATGCATCCCCAATAAAAGCATGACGCCCCGCATTCAATCGGGGCATCGCAACGCAATCCTTGTGTTCAGCTGTACATGATTCAGGCGATTGACCGCGCGTCTCAGCCCCGCTGCCGCGTTCCGGCAGCGCTTGGTGGGATAGGTGGGGCTGGTGGCAAAGGTATTCGTT
>DAOVIK010000022.1 GCA_030673735.1 Anaerolineae bacterium | reverse complement strand
GATAACGGTGGCAACTCCGGCCCAGGCTACTCGAGGATCCTTTCGCCCGGCAGCTCCGAGGCCCATTCAACGCCGGCGTACGTGCGGGGCTCTCACCACCTCCCGCTCTCTGGAACGCCGTGTCAGCGCCTACTAGCCCTCTTCACAGCCTTTCACTTGCTGAATTTAGTGTTTTCAATTTTAGTCGCCGCGATGGCACATGTCAATGCAGCCATCGTGGACGCTTATGCCGCCAAATGTGGCTCAAACGTTCCTAGGATGCGCTTCTTGGGCTGCAATCCAACCAGGCGCTCCTTATCTTCCCCCTCGACGAAGAGGATCAGCGTTGGAACGCCCATCACTCCGTAGCGCATGGTTGTTTGCACGTTTCCATCAATATCCAGCTTGACGATCTTGACCTTTCCCTGCCATTCGTCGGCAAGCTCATCGATGATAACGTCCAGTTGACGGCAGGGATGGCACCATTCTGCACCGAAATCCACGATCACAGGAATCTCGGATTTCAGGACCTGATTCTCAAACGTATCGTCACTTACGTCAGGGACATTGGCCATAAATATCTCCATTGCATCTACGATTTGTCCGCCGAAGAATGCTAAGTGCAGGCAGCCCAAATGTCAAGGCACGCCCCCGGCTTGACGCTCGCTTGCCCCCATGGTATCATGAAACAGTTCCTTTTAGCACTCTCTGCACGAGAGTGCTAAAACTATGCGGAGAACCATGTGCAAGCACTAACTGAGCGACAGGAAACGATCCTGGCATTGATCATCCATCAGTACATCGATGCGGCCCAGCCTGTGGGTTCGAAATGGTTGGTGGATAAGTACCACCTTGGTGTCAGCCCAGCCACGGTTCGCAACGAAATGGCGTCGATGACGGAAGCCGGGTTTCTCAGGCAGCCCCACACTTCCGCAGGGCGGATCCCAACCGAGAAGGGATATCGTTTCTTCGTACGAAGCTTGCTAGGTGAAACCGAACTCCCGGCTAATGAAAAACGGTTGATCAGTCATCAGTTCCATCAGGCCAGAGGCGATGTCGACGAGTGGGGTCGGCTGGCTGCCGCCGTCCTGGCGCGCCACTCACGCGTGGCATCTCTCGTAACCACGCCGCACGCTGATCGCGCCATCTTCAAGCATCTGGAACTGATCAATACCCGCGGCAACCAGGTTCTCATGGTCTTAGTGCTCATGGGAGGCGATGTCCGTCAGCAACTGCTGGCGCTGACCAGCACTTTTGAGCAAGCCGAACTCAGTCAAACGGCGCAGAAACTCACCAACGCGGCGCAAAACAAGTCCGTAAAGGGCGTGGCTAGGCTGGTCGAAGAGTTCGATGGACTCGCAGCGGAGATTCTGCTCCTGGTAGCCGGCGTGATGGCGCGCGTTGACGGCTTGGCAGCAGGCGAGGTTGTACGCGACGGATTGACCAACTTCCTCGGTGAACCAGAGTTCGCCGACACGACTTCGGCGCGTGAGGCTTTGCGCTTGTTCGAGGAGCGCAGCTTCCTGGATGAAGTCCTGGCCGAGGTGCTGGAACCGGCGAGTGTGGGTGCTGTTCAGGTCATCATTGGCGGTGAGGGATATTGGAAGGAGCTCGAGAAGTGCTCCATCGTGCTGGCACGATATGGGGCGCCGGGGCTCGCCACCGGAGCACTCGGTGTGTTGGGGCCCACTCGAATGGCCTATGGACGCACGATCTCGGCGGTGCGCTATGTGGCCGGGCTCATGAGCGATCTGGTGATCGAATCATTCGAAGGCCAGGGAACCGGCCGCCTCGCACAATAATGTCTTCCAGGTGACCAGGTCAGATTGCGGCTACCTGCCTCCTAGCGATCATGCTAGAGCCAAGCATGACTACATCACAGCAAGATAGAGGGAAGTACAGTGTCAAAAAGAAAACGCAAATCCGGCGACATCCAACCCATGGATGCAAATGAAGGCGCCACAGCGAACGAGGAGGACATGCTCGAAGAAGCCACAGACAGCCTCCCTCCCGAAGGTACAGATACTCCCGAAGCATTGGAAGCGGACGAGGAAACGCTGGAGTTCGAAGAAGAGGTAGTACTTGAGGGGCTGAGCGCCGAACTGGAACGAGTGCGTGCCGAGGGGCAGGAATACCTAGACGGATGGCAGCGATCGCGGGCTGAATTCGCCAACTACAGGAAGCGCGTCGAACGGGAGAATCAAGAAAGCCACAAACGTGCCGCAGGCGATGTCTTATGCCGATACCTGGGCGTCATTGACGATTTGGAGCTTGCACTCCGGGAACGCCCCCAAGAAGGTGATGCCGCAGTATGGGCAGAGGGCATCGAAATCATCCACCAAAAACTGCTCGGCTTGCTTCAAGCAGAGGGTGTTGAACCCATTCAGGCGCACGGCGAGATATTCGATCCCAATTACCATGAAGCGCTTTCCCACGAGGAAAGCAGCGACCACGAGGAAGGGCAAGTCATCGAAGTCATTCGCCAAGGGTATGTGCTGGGCGAGCGCGTTCTGCGCCCGGCACTCGTGCGAGTAGCCAAGTAGGAGCGTAGAGCATGAGCAAGATCATCGGAATCGACCTCGGCACTACTAACTCCGTCGTGGCTATCATGGAGGGCGGCGAACCCACGGTCATCTCTTCGGCGGAGGGAGGACGGCTGATCCCATCGGTCGTTGCCATCAATACTAAGACCGACGAACGCATGGTGGGCCAGGTGGCCCGCCGTCAAGCGATAACCAATCCAGAGAACACCATCTTCTCGATCAAGCGCTTCATGGGGCGCAAGTATTCTGACGCCGAGGTTCAGCAAGCTATCGGCCATGTTCCGTATCAGGTAAGCGCCGCGCCGAACGGGGATTTGCGAGTTCGGTTGGGAGACAAGGAGTATTCCCCTCCCGAAATCTCCGCCATGATCCTTGGCAAGATCAAGACCGACGCCGAGGCATACGTCGGTGAACCCATCACGCAGGCCGTGATCACGGTCCCCGCGTATTTCAACGATTCCCAGCGCAATGCCACTAAGGATGCCGGAAAGATCGCTGGGTTGGAAGTGCTGCGCATCATCAACGAACCCACCGCCTCCTCCCTTGCCTATGGCATGGACCGAAAGACCGATGAGACCATCGCGGTCTTCGACTTGGGTGGAGGCACGTTCGATATCTCGATCCTCGACGTCGGAGACGGTGTGTTCGAGGTCAAGGCCACCAACGGCGACACGTTCTTGGGAGGCGACGATTTCGACCAGCGCGTCATCGATTGGGCAGCTTCGGAATTCGAGAACACCGACGGTATCAATCTGCGCAACGACCGCCAGGCCCTTCAACGGCTCAAGGAAGCTGCCGAAAAGGCAAAGATCGAACTCTCAAGCATGATGGAGACCGAGATCAACCTTCCCTTTGTCACTGCAGATTCCAGCGGTCCCAAGCATCTCAATATCCGCTTGAGCCGCTCCAAGCTAGAGCAGCTCAATGAAGACTTGATCGCTCGCTGCATCGGACCTTGTCGCCAAGCACTCGAGGATGCTGCATTGCAGCCCTCTGACATAGACCAGGTAATCCTTGTAGGCGGCATGACACGCATGCCTGCTGTGCAGGACGCGGTTCGCGGGTTCTTCGGCAGATCGCCTCACAAGGGAGTAAACCCCGACGAAGTAGTGGCCGTCGGCGCCGCGATCCAAGCCGGTGTATTGGGCGGAGAGGTCAAGGACATCCTGCTGCTCGATGTGACCCCACTTACGCTTTCAATCGAGACTCTGGGAGGAGTGGCAACGTCGCTGATCGAGCGCAACACGACCATCCCAACCCGCAAGAGCCAGGTGTTCTCTACCGCGTCCGATAACCAGGATGAGGTCGAGATCCATGTCGTACAGGGTGAACGGCCGATGGCGGCGAACAACAAATCACTGGGGAAATTCTCCCTTGATGGGATCCCCTCCGCTCCGCGCGGCGTGCCCCAGATCGAAGTCACATTCGATATCAACGCCGACGGCATTCTGAACGTAAGCGCGCGCGATAAGGCCACCGAAAGAAGCCAGCACATCACAATCCACGCCTCGTCCGGCCTCAGCGATGAAGAGGTCGAAAGCATGCGCAAGGATGCTGAGAGTTATGCAGATGAAGATACCACGCGGCGAAATATCGCCGAAGCGCGCAACGCGGCGGATAACGCTATTTACGCAGCCGAAAAGATGCGACGCGAGGCAGCAGAGCGCATTTCGGACCAACAGCGAAGCGAAGTAGGAGAAAAGATAACCCACGCGCGATCGGCTATCGACGAAGAGGATATCGAAGCCATGCGCCAAGCCACCGATGGCTTGATGCAGGTCACTCAGGAAATGGCAAACGCCATGCAGCAGCAGCCGGAGCCGGAAGCCACAGAGGTAGACGAAGAACCGCAGGCATCAGGAGAAGAGGAAGGCGAAAAGCCAGAGGATTCACCGGATGCCCAGGATGAAGACAAAGCCGAAGACTCCGACACCTCCGCGGAGGAGAACACAGAAGGCAGCGAGTAGCGTAATGCTCTGTGCTTGCCAGATGCGCTTTGTTTGGAGTGCGATGACTGTGAGTCGAGATGGCCTCTAAGCGCGACTACTATGAAGTACTCGGCCTCAATCGTGGCGCCAGCCCCGACGAGATACGCAGCGCATATCGCCGGTTGGCCAAGGAATACCACCCCGATATCAACAAGACCCCCGGGGCCGAGGAACGCTTCAAGGAGATCAACGAAGCCTACGCCATCCTATCCGACGATGAGAAGCGAGCTTCGTACGATCGCTTCGGACATTCAGGTGTGGAAGGCTTCCCGCCCGATTTCAGCTTCGATTTCGGATTTGGCGACATCTTCGAACAATTCTTCGGAGCGACGATGGGCGGTCGTCGTCGGCGACACGCGCCAAGACGAGGCACAGACCTGCGTTATGATCTGAACCTTGAGTTCGAAGAGGCGGTCTTCGGCGTCGATAGAGAAATCGAATTCACTCGCATGGAGATTTGCACAACCTGCCAAGGCAAAGGTGCAGAGCCGGGCACGACCCCGATACGGTGCACGACCTGCAATGGAAGTGGAGAAGTTCGCCAGGTCCGACAGACATTCCTTGGTTCAATGGTCAACGTAGGCACGTGCCCCAATTGCCATGGACGGGGCGAAACCATCACCTCTGCCTGTCGAGCTTGCAACGGGCGAGGGCTCGAAAGGAAAACGTTTCGAAAGGTGGTCGAGGTGCCAGCCGGCGTCGACGAGGGTACTCAAATCCGGTTTTCGGGCGAGGGAGAGCCTGGAGCGAATGGAGGCCCCAAGGGCAACCTGTTCGTGATCATTCAGGTCAAACCACACCGCTTCTTCCGCCGCCGGAACACTGACGTGATCATCGATCTGGAGATCAATGTCGCCCAGGCCACGCTTGGCGCGAAAGTCAACGTGCCCACAGTAGATGGCGAAATTGTGCTCAACATCCCAGCCGGAACCCAAACGGGAAAGATCCTGAAAATGCGGGGAAAGGGCGTTCCCCGACTGAGGGGCAATGGGCGCGGCGATCAATTGGTCGTCGTTTCGGTTGAGATTCCCCGTTCATTGAAGGCGGAGCAACGCAAGCTATTCGAGCAGCTCGCAGAGACGCTTGGAACCGAAGTCAAACCCCAAGAGCGCAGCTTCCTGGACAGGTTCAAAGATCTGATAGGAGGCCTGGCCGCTTGAAATGGCTTGAGGTCTCCTTGATCGCAAATGGCGAAATCGCGGAGGCGGCCGCCGACGTGCTCGCGCGTCATGCTCCGGCAGGATTGGCATTGGAACCTACGGACGCTCCAGCGGCTGATAAGACGTCTGCGGCTTCCATAAGAGTGCGTGCCTTCCTGCCAATGGATGGGCAGCTTGAAGCTCGGCGCGCCAACATTGAAGAAGGGCTGTGGCACCTAAGCCAAATCATGCCCATCCCAGAACCAACCTTTCAACCAATAGAAGAAGAGAACTGGACTGAATCATGGAAGGCGGGATATCGTCCGATGCCGGTTGGAGAGCGTTTGCTCATCCAGCCGTCTTGGCTGCCGCTGGCAGAAGATGATCGCTCAGTTATCATCATCGATCCCGGGCAGGCATTCGGCACAGGAGCCCACCCCAGCACGCGGCTTTGCCTGGCAGCCCTGGTGGAGCATCTCCTCCCTGGAGATGTGGTTTTCGATCTAGGGTGCGGGTCCGGCATCTTGAGCATTGCCGCGGCGCGGTTGGGCGCAGCTCGCGTTCGGGCGGTTGACATTGATCCACTCGCTGTAGAGGCAACCACAGAGAATGTATCTCGCAATGGTGTTGAGAATGTAGTCAAGGTCGAACTGGGATCCCTTGGCGAGCTCCTTGCTGCAGGCGAACAAGAAAGCGACTGCGCGGATATCCTTCTGGCCAACATCCTGGCATCCGTGCTGGATGATCTTCTCCAAGCCGGGCTTGCCAATTCTGTGAAGCCTGGAGGGAAACTCATCCTCTCCGGAGTCTTGAATGCCCAAGCAAAAAGCCTTATAGAGAGCGCCCAGGAAGTAGGGCTAATCCTCCTGCAAGTGATTAAGGAGGCTGATTGGCAAGCGCTGGTGATGACAAGGAAAATCGCCCCCAATTGATGGGGGCGATCTCTTCACCTTTCTATGATACCCAAGAGGAGAATCCAAGACCTCAGCCTCTTTGCGGGTCCAAGCGCTGTTTCTTGTAGCGGTAGGTGATGCGACCGCGGGTCAGGTCGTAAGGTGAGAGTTCTACACGTACTCGATCACCACGCAGGATCCTTATGTAATACCTGCGCATCTTGCCAGACAGATAGGCCAGCACTTCGTGCCCATTGTCCAGCTCCACCTTGAATTGCGTTGCGGGCAGCGCTTCAACCACGGTGCCCTCAACTTCAATCTTCTCCTCTTTCTTTGCCATACGATCCTCCGGGAGCCAGACTGCGGCCCCCTTTATCTTGCTTGATACGCTCTTAGTTGTCGCCTCGCGAGGCCATCTTGCGTTGGCGCCGACGTAGGCGGCGTATCGCCTTCTTCCGTTGTATCCGCCGCAGTTCGCTCTTCGACACGAACCAGCGCTTGCGCCGCACAGTGCTCAAGATTCCGCTCTTGGTAACTTTCTTGCGAAATCGTTTCAGCAATTGATCCTGTGATTCATTCGGCCGTATTTTGACCGTTGCCACACTCACTCACCTCCCTTACCCTTCTGTCTCTCTCCCATTCTCGCTGGGTATTTCCGACACAACCTCATCTTCTTCTTCGGGTTGGTCGATCCATTCTAAATCCAATCGTTCGCGCTCCAGGTCAAGGGACATCACCCTTACTTGAATCTTCTCGCCCTTACCCGGAATCCGGCCTTCATTCGATAAGCGGAGCAACCCCTCAACTCCTGCATCCACTTGAATGAAGGTTCCCGCCGAGGATGTGCATGAAACCGTTCCGCTCATGATCTGTCCGGGATTGATTTCCTTCGCACATTCCTCCCAAGGATTATCTTCAAGCCGTTTCAAGCTCAAGCCGATACGAGCCGCCCGTTTATCCAGGCTGATAACCATCGTTTCGATTTCTTGGCGGATGGTCAGCACCTCACCCGGATCATCCACGTGGTACCAGGCAAGCTCAGAGATATGAATCAGGCCGTCTGCTCCTCCTATGTCGACGAAAGCTCCAAACTCCCTGAGGCTGGTCACCACTCCTTTGCGAACCTCCCCAACCGTCAATTCCTCGATGATCTTCGTCTTCTGTTGTTGGCGCCACTGGCGGATGGCTTTGCGCTCCGAGAGCACCAGCCTGCGGCGTTTAGGATCAACCTCGATCACCTTGAAAGGCATCGTGCGGCCAGCCGTGCTCTCTAAAAAGGAGAGACGTCCCTCCTCATCGGTCCCTCTCGGAAGCTCGCTGAGATGTGAAGCGGGCACAAAACCGCGCAGGCGCCCGAATGGCACGATGATGCCCCCACGGTTGCATCCGCTGGGGGCAATCTCGATGATGGCATCTTCCTCCATCAACCTCCGCGCCTTAAGCCAATCTTCGCTCTCTCGAGCTTGACTGACGGACACCACGAGGTTGCCATCCGGATCCACCGGATCGACGACCATCACCGCCAACTCATCTCCGGATTTCAGGAGCGATTCCTCAGGCGGTAGCTTTTGAAGGTCCGAAAGGGGTACGACCCCATCACGCTTGAGTGCTAGATCAATCACAAGGCCCTGCGGTCCGACTTCAATGACAATTCCATGCAGGAGATCGCCACGACGAGGCATGGCAACCCCATCAAACTGCGCCAGCAGTGAGTTGAGATCCTCAGACGGCTTGGGCATGGTGAAGATCCCCGAAAGGAAAGAGCCCGTTTGGCGTGATCACGGGCTCACCAAGCCTTCAGAGTGATCCAACGCTTTCAAGTACGCATGCATCCCTCGTCCCGGTGCACCCCTAATCTGGTATGCGCGTCATCAAGTGGCAGTTGTCGTGCGCTCTGCCAACGCACGGCTATTATAACCTTGCGCTCGACGGGTTGTCAAACTACGCTATTTGCTGATTTAGGGGGATTCTATTCAGGCTCGTCAAGAAGTACCTTATCCGACCCTCGATCGATTTCCCAGGGGTATACGATATGCGCATCAGTAATTGCAGCATAGTAATCAGGTTCAGCTTGCGTGAATAGGCTTCGATATGGATTGAAATGCAGGACACATGTCGAGGGAACTCCCCTCGCGGCCGTAACTCTGTTCTTCACCGCCGTGATGGTCCGGCCCGATCCCCATACATCATCCACCACCAGCACCCGCCGGTCCACTAGCTGCGAGTCCTCTGGGAACTGAATGAACTCCGGCCAAGCAAAGAGCTTGGCCGCTCGACGTTCATACTCGTACGGAAAATCAACTGCTGCGGTCAGTACTCTCTGGATGTTGAGCGTTTCGCTGAGCATTCCCCCTGGAACGATCCCCCCGCGCGTGATGATCACCATCGCATCAAAATCGGTCTTGAATTGAGGGATAAGATGATCGATCAGGCGATCGACATCCTCCCACGTAAGCAGTTCCCTACGTTGTGACATTCAATCTCACGTCTGCAATTTGCAGCTATCTCTCAGGATAGCATCAGGTCCGCCGCGGTGCAACCTCCCCGCACTCCCCAGTGCTTAGCTAGGCCAAGCGACCCCTTGCGATTTCTTCGACGATGATCATAATGGGCTCGGCTTGGGCACGGGTCAGGATCACGATGGCTTCGCTTTCCCCGCGCAGTTTCATTCTTCGTGCGAAATCCTCTACGTCAACGGGCGATCCGCGTTTCTTGATCGTCACGCGGCCCACACCCATCTCTCTCAAACGGCGTGTTAGCCTCTTCAAACCAAAAGGTAATACATCGATGATACGGAACCTGCGCGCGAAGGGTGTTTCCACAAGTTGATCCGATGTGAGATAGCCGATGGTCTCATCAATCTGCGCCGCCTGAATCCTGTGTGCCAGCGTGCGCACTAGCCCGGCTCTCAGCACCGCGGGATCGGGCTCGTAGAGATAGGCTGCGGGAGGGGAAACCCCCGCCGGGCTCTCATCCTCAGGTAGCAAGGTATGCGGACCGGGAAGGAGCGTTGCGCGAGTTGTTCCACTGCAAAAATCAGCGAACCACAGAGTAGCCTCCTTGAGTTCACCATGCAGGGACACAAACTCAATCTCACAGTCAAGGTTGGCGATTTCTTCGCGATTTACGGCTGGGCCAACTTTCACCGCCAAGCCCTGGAGATCAGGAAGCAATGCTAGCGCCGTTTCCAACGATGGTCTGTACGAAGCCACTTTACGCAATCGGCGGGTTTGGGTGCGACGCTCTGGATCGAAGAACGCTGCTGTATGCTCTGGGATCCGCCACGCCGGGAAATTGAGATCTGCCAGGAGTGGCGTCACGCTGGCATCCAGACCCAAGGCCCGTGCATTAGCAGCCAGCAGCACGAGACGTAGGTGATCATGGTCAACAGCGATCACGGGCGCCATGCTCGCCAACGCAAGACTATCGCCTCCAATGCCGCAGCCCAGGTCGAGGATCAGGGAAGATCCGGCAAAGCGCTTCGCTCTATGGCGAGCGACGGCTTCTGAAGTGGATTGCTCAAGGGCAACGCGCGTGAAGAACATGCGCCCAGCAGAGGTGAATTTAGCCGCAGCCTTGCGGCGCAAGATCGCCTGCTCAACTGCGGCGCGTGCGATGTCTTCGGGGAAGCGCCGCGACAGGAATTGGAACTCGGCCAGAAATGCCGTCTCATCCGGCTTGCGCGCCACCGCCAACTCAAGCGCTTCACGCCCTTGAGGGGTCAACAAGCGGCGCAATGAATCCACGTCCGCCATTAGACGATCCTGCTGCGTACGAAGGGTCTCAGATCAGCTATTGGAGATCCTGAACTGGGTGCCTATTCTAAGGAGCGGATCAGCTCAAGCAATTCATCCCATTCTTCTTTGAAGAAGTGCAGCGTCACCAGACCGAGCTCAAGGTGGTACGTGGACTCACCGTCAGGATCGTCCGACATCCAAGCCACGAACCCGCTCGTCTCCGCAAGCACGCTGGTCTTCACTTCTTGATCATCTGACATCATTTCCTCCGTTGCCTGTTGACAGGCCACGATATTGAAATCAATCGCTAGTGCATGTTACCTCACGATAACTGCGAGATAAGTGTGCACATCCACCCGCGGAACTTACTGACGATCTTACTGAAGAAGAGTCTACATCACAGCCGCCGATGCTAAAAGCCAACCTACTCCCCTCCGCGCGGGGGTCCCGCCACATCACGATAGAAGGACACACACTCTTTCGCACCAACGCTCGTCGACCCGGGTCAAATTGCCCCGACCAGCGGGGATAGGCACCAACAATGAACCTTGGCCACGGTCGCGACGGACTATAGGGGAGCATACCAATGGATCGCTAGGATCAACAGTCGAAGGACAGTGTGGTCGTGTGATTCAATCCTCGCCGGCCTTGCGTCTTCGTCGTAACCGTTTCCTCAACCAGCGAAAATCTCTCCTAGGAGTATCTGGAAAGGCATCGATCGGTGGATCCCAGGGCGACATGTCCGACATCTTCCGATAGATGTAACGGCCAAGTAGCATCAAAGTGGCTATAGCGGGCGCGGTGAGCAGCAAGCCGATGATGCCAGCCAGGCTCGCTGCCACAATTGCGCCTATCAAGATGAATGCTGGATGCAAATTCAGGGAACGACCCATGACCCTAGGTTGCACCAAATAGTCCAGACTCTGGTCAGCCACGATCTGCATAATGACCACCAAGAGGGCGTGAGTGACCGGCGACATTCCGAGCCAATTGGTCGGCTGAAACAGCGCCACCAGCGCCGCAACCGCGCCCGCGAACAAAGGTCCAAAGATCGGAACAAACTTGGCGATGGCTGCCAACAGTCCCAACCCAAGCGAGAAATTGACCCCCAAGATGGACATCGCGAGCCACATCGACACGCCGGCGAGGAACACCATGACCATCTGTCCGCGCAGGAAGCGGTTCCAGATATTTGCCAGCGCCTGAAGAATACGGCGCAGGTCGCCTTCATAGCCCGGGATGACCAGATTCGACAGCCGACCCTCAACGCGCGTATAGTCGGTGATCACGAAGTAGGCGACGGCAAAAACGAAGACAATACCGCCGACCAATTCAACAGCGCCCCCAGCTAGCGAGCTGAGCAACGAGCTCGCCTGGCTCAGGAGGGGTTGGATGTACGCCAGTGCTTGCTCCGCCAGCTGGCTCAAATCGACCTCTGTGAGATCGAGTTCCCAAGGGCCGATTGAGAGGGGCTGCTCACCGAGCGCCGCCAAATCCGCGGGCAAGTCCAACAAAAATTCCTGGACGGTGAAGAATAGAGATTCCAGTTGTCTCACCATGGCAAATCCGGTCACTGCCGAGGCGCCCAAAAACACCAGGACCAGCAAGAAGAAAACCAGGAATGAGACCAAGCCCCACGAGAGACCTGTGTTCGCGGTTACACGTTGGACCAGGGGCAGAACCAAATATGCCAGTATGCCAGCGACGACCAGTAGAGGAATGATGTCATGGAAGCGTAATAGCAGGCCGCCGACAAGGGCAAAGACTGCCAACGCTACAAACGCCTTGGTCATTCCGCCCCATGGCGGAGAGGGTGTAGTCTCGCTGGCCTGATCGTCCATGGCACTCACTTGTCAAGGCGTGGATGATGCGATGTGTTGGGTGTTAGAGTGTGCGTCTTGGCACGATCTCAATCTTGTTCGCCGTTCCCTTGTTCCTTGGCTGGATCAGATGCCTCGGGAGCTGGAATGGGATCCATGTCAT
>DAOVIK010000363.1 GCA_030673735.1 Anaerolineae bacterium | reverse complement strand
GCTGTGGTATTGCTACCTCGCCACTCCTCAGCGCCTGAACAGCCGCGCGCGGCTTCACGCCCAGCGCCGACATCGCTAGGCCGCCCGTAATCCCCAGAAGAATGGCAACCACCGCATGGTTGAGCACTATAACGCTTGCCGCCAGCTCATGATCCACCCCGAGCGTGCCGAAAACGAGCAGTCCAAGAGATTCCATGCTGCCCACGTAGCCGGGAGCACTGGGGATCAGGAAGGTAAGCGTGAAGAGGGCGTAGCCCGTGAGAACAAGCAGGAATGAGGGGGTGCCCTGGAGAGCCGCGAAGAAACACATCAAGGAGGTGGTGTCCAACAGCGCAGCCGCAATGGAAAGCCCAAGCAGAGGCACAGCATCCTTTGGATTGCGTCCCAGCATGCCAAGCACGCCTAGCACCTGCTCGACAACGCCCAGCACAGCGGCACGCAGCTTGGCTCCCAGCTTAGCAGGCATGATACGCTCGATCAGCGCCGGGAGCCGTTTCCGTGCAGCAATCGCCAACGCCATGAGCAGCACAAATGCCAGAAACAGACCCGCTCCCACCATGAGCACGACAGAAAGCTCGGAACTCACGCTTGCGCCCAACAAGGCGCCACCGAAACCCAAACCAACCACGGCTAGGAGATCGAAAACACGATCAAAGGCCGCCGAAGTCAAGGAGGAGGCGATCGGAATCCTATGCCGCTGCTTCAGCAGTATGCTCTTCGCCAGCTCCGCCGTTCGTAGGGGGATCAGGAAATTAACCAATGAAGAAGCCGCATTGATCAGCCATAGATCGAATATGGGAAGCCAGGCAACAACGCCAAGCACGATTCGCCAACGAAAGGCGCGCAGAAGGCCGCTTGCCAGCCAAATCAGCGCCGCCAAGAATACGTAACCCCATCTGGCCCGGCTCAGCGCTTGGCCCACGGCCGGAAGATCAACAATCACGGCCCAGGCCACCAGCATTCCCAGGCCGAGAAGCACCTGTACTAGCAGTAGCAGCTTGCGGCGGCTCACTTAGACCTTTCCTGGCGCGGCGTTCTCCAAGGTCTCACTGTCAACTCGCATACCCGCCACGCGGCTTCGAGGATCACGGAGGCAGACATCTTGGAGACGCCGCCATCGCGCTCGTAGAAACGTATCGGGACCTCACACACACGCAAGCCCAATCGCTGAACGCGGTGGGCCATCTCAATTTGAAAGGCATATCCATTCGAGCGAATGGTATCCAAGTCAAGCTGCTCCAATGCACGACGGCTCCAACACTTATAGCCTCCCGTAACATCCCTCACTTTCGATCTCAATAGCGTGCGTGCATATACGTTGGCTCCTGCGCTGAGCATTTTTCGATGGACGGCCCAATTTGGTTCGAGCTCGCCTCCCTCAACGTAGCGCGAGCCAACGATCACGTCTGCCCTTGTGCATTCCGCCAACATGAAAGGGATTTGCTCGGGATCGTGTGAAAGATCGCAATCCATTTGGACCACAAAATTGGCCCCCATTTCCAGCGCCCACTTGAAGCCCTCCACATACGCCGTTCCCAGCCCGAGCTTAGAAGGCCGGTGGATCACCTGAAGGCGCGTGTATCGCATGCGAAGATATTCTGCAATGCGGCCGGTACCGTCCGGCGAATTGTCATCTACAACCAATATCCACAGGTCTGAAATCGGAAGCTCTTGCAGCCGAGAAACCATACGGCGCAAGTTTTCGGCCTCGTTGTACGTGGGCAGCACGACCACCGTGCGACCCAAAATCGTCGGGATTTCTCCCTTCTTCCCCGACTCAACCACTATTTGAGCATCAACCATCGTGGGGCTGTCTTGCGATTGTGTCATCTCATTGACCCCCTTCCCCTTTCATAGCAATTACGCCAGATGGCCGTTCCTGCTGAAGAGCAGCGTTATGGCGTCCAATCCTGTGGCAAGCTCATTGATCTCTGCCAGCGAAATCCGTTCCAGACCTCCCTCGGGGCTGGGGTAATGCGTACGAAACCCAAGCCTGCGCAGTTCCTTTATGAAATCTTTGGGAGGTGAACCACACCGCCTCAAGCCATGCGGCCAATACTCAACCATCATGACCACATCTCTGTTCTTGCACAGCACACTCTTCATCCCCTGCAGGGCGATATGCTCGGCCCCTTGGATGTCCATCTTGATCACATCGGGTTCCAGACCATGCAAAAACATGTAGTTATCAAGGGAAAAGCCTGGCACTGTGGTTGTCTTGCGCGGCATGCCGGCGTTGTAGAAATCATCGTCGCCGCCATCGTAGATGCGATGATCCCCGGCGTTTATTTCACAAAGCCGAAGGGTCACATCACCACGCGATGCGGTAACTGCGGCATTGACGACGATCATGTT
>DAOVIK010000412.1 GCA_030673735.1 Anaerolineae bacterium | reverse complement strand
CGTTACAATCGCTTTCATGAGCTTCCTCCCAAAAGGGACTTTCAATCTCCGTTTTGCGGCCTTGAGCTCCCTGGCCTTTTTGTCCGGTTTGCCCTTGAGGCTATGCCAAGTGCCTGTAATTGCCTGCACCTGGGCCGCAGGTACAGGTGGTGCTTCTCCAAGTGCTTGTCCTTGGTGTTCTGCCAAGGACCTGTCCTTTGTGCTCTTCAATGGCGGATCGTCAGGTGGTACGCGAAGATGATCTGGGAGCCGAGAACCAAGGATGTGAACCGAACTGATTGCGAGGAACAGGCTCGCCGCGGACCACATACCACTCAAAGCCTCTCGTGACGGAGGATAAGTAGCTCTTGAGTCTGGGACGAATGTTCAGGATGTGGGGGAGCCATCGAATTGCCACAGGGAGGTTCTGCAGCGCGTGCGGGTAGACTGCTATTCTCAAGACGCAGTTCTCGCTATCAACCGGCATGATTCGCCACGAAACGAAGGAAGATCTTCCACCGCGCCGGCCAATCTCGAGATCATAGCCTACGCCTTCGATCCACCTACTGAACCGCCGCTCGAAGATCCACCCGCTCAAGTAGTGAATCTCGTCCCGGGACTTTTCGCCGGGCCAAACCTCGACCGGATTCTGCGCACAGAAGGGATGGCATGGCTCGAGGTTGCCCAGCATCGAGATCGTGTCCCAGACCTTCTCCGCGGGCGCATTGATTGGTTGCGCCACCGCAACCGGCCATTTGAAGCCTGGTTTGGGGTCGTCCCATTCTGGCATATTGGATTCCTTGTTGATACAACCTCAAGCGTAGGAGCTCATCGGTCGCGACCGTCCCCAACTTGAGCTTTCCGCGAATTCCAAGAATACAGTATTAGACGAAATCGCGCCTCGCCGGTCGCCCACCCAGGTGTTACCTGGGATCCTCCCTCCACTACGTACTGTTGTATTCTCCCGGCGTGTCCTGCCCAAGTGACGACTGGTGAACGATCCTTGCGCGTTTGCGCGACAGGTTTTTCGGGCCGGTCGTGATGACGATGATGGTCGCAATCACGAGCATGAATGCACCATACCCCCAGTAGTTATCGAGGTTTCTCGGGTCGATCCCGGTTCCCAACATCCAGTAAGCGGCCCAAATCTCCGACCCATGCAGAACTGCAACCAGTAGAAGGCTCCCGCCAGTATTGTTGAATATCCAGGTGTAGAAAATTGACCATGGAACCACGAACACTAGAATGAACACCCCCATGGCTACGAAGAATCCCTTCTGCGCGATCCATCCAGAATACGGGAAATGGGCAAGCGAAGAGGGGTCATGAATTAGGAAGAGGAACAGCGGGAGATTCCATAAGCCCATGAGGATCGCCCGGATGAGGCTCGAGGTCAACGCGCTGTAACGGGCCTGAAGTCTGGGCATGAGAAAGCCCGACCAGCCCAACTCCTCTCCCAATCCGGCAACTATGAAGAAGATGATGAACATCGGGATGATCTGAAAAGGCGGCTCTATGTTGCCGAAGGAGAGCGGATCCCCGTTGAAGAGCGGATTGAGCATGGAGCCAAGAAGTATGACGGGGATAATGAACAGGAACGCGAAGAGCCAGTATCCGATTCCGACACGCCATATCAGCAGCCGGCTTAGCATCAGCTTCAGACCGGCTCTTCCATCCTCGATCGCAGTCATAATGATCCCAGCGATCGATGCGGAAAATGCGCCAGCCAAGGCTGCGTTGGAAGGGAGTATCCCCCGCACAACCAGGTACACGATGCTGGCCCCGAGTGCTGTTGCCAGGATGAAAAATGCTGCTATCGAATACCTGGCGATAAAGCTGGT
>DAOVIK010000177.1 GCA_030673735.1 Anaerolineae bacterium | reverse complement strand
GGAGGCCGAAAGCCAAACGCTTGCATCTGAGGCGATCTACGTGGGTGGGCTGCATCCGCAAATCGATTTCACCCTACAGAATCAATCCAGCAACTCAATCTGCTATGCATTCCTTTCGCCGTCGATGGCACAGAATTGGGGCGAGTACGACTGGGGTAGGCAGGAGGGCCTGTCTCCAGGGACCTCAAGTACGTTCCCTTTGGTGACCGGGGAGTACGACATACGTCTCAAGGATTGCAACTACGATACGCTAACGGAGGAGTACGGGATCGACGTTGATGGAGATATGACCTACACGCTATACGATTGATGCGATTCTTGGACGGCGGGTGGGTTTGCGATAAATTCTGCCTTCCCCGGGCCTTGGAAGCAGGACCTGCAACGCGTTGACATGATCTCTCATGACGTGTTATCATTCCCTTTGTATAAGATTCATTAGCAACCCAGCGGACCCGGACTCATTGTTGATCCTCCTTATTGTTCAAGGGTTGCAGGTGAAGGCAAGCGCCGCAAATGAAGCGCATGTTAAGCCTGACGAATAGACGCTAAGGAAATCACAACCTTCAGAGTGAGTGCGGTCCACTGGCACTCGCTCTGTTTTCATTCTAGGGAGGGTAGCGTGATATGAGCACTGAACTAATAGCGCGTTTGGTTGGAATGGTAGTAATGGGTGTGGGAGGATTCTACCTTGGCGTGACGTTGGGCAACATGGCGAATGGCATGCCAGAGTTGTGGGCCGGCGTATTCACGCTGATGGGCATCCTGACCGGCCTCGTGATCACGCCCTACATCTCAACACGCCCAATCCGGGCGATCCGTCGCCGTGTAGCCGTTCTTTCCGCGCAAACGATGGTCGCCGGATTGGCGGGACTGGTTGTCGGCCTGATGATAGCCGCCTTGGTTTCCTTCCCTTTCTCACTTCTCCCTGAGCCTTTCGGTCAGTTGCTTCCATTTTTCGGCGCAGTGGTCTTTGGCTATCTTGGAGTATCGCTATTCATCATGCGCCAGAATGACCTCATGAGTTTCATCCGGAATCGATTTACCGGCGCTTCTGGTGAGCCACAGTCTGCTGACTCATCGAACCGCCAGGTGCTGCTCGATACTAGCGTGATCATCGACGGCCGCATCGCCGATATAGGGCACTCGGGCTTCATAGGTGGTCCAATGCTTGTGCCATCATTTGTGCTCAATGAGTTGCAGCATATCGCTGATTCCTCGGATAACTTGCGCCGGCAACGTGGCCGTCGCGGGCTCGATATCCTGAATCGCTTGCGCAAGGATACCCGAGTGCCGCTACGCATCACAGATCTGGACGTGGAGGGCGTGCGCAATGTTGACGACAAGCTCGTTATCCTAGCAAAGCAGCTTCGCTGTCCAATTATCACCAACGACTTCAATCTGAACCGCGTTGCGGAACTGCAGGGCGTAACTGTTTTGAACATCAATGAACTTGCCAACGCTGTGAAAGCCGTGTTCCTGCCTGGGGAGAACCTGGAGGTGCAAGTGATCCAGGAAGGCAAAGAAGAAGGACAAGGTGTAGGATACCTGGACGATGGCACGATGGTGGTCGTCGAGAGCGGGAAGGATTACCTGGACCAGACCTTGCCCGTGATTGTCACCAAGGTCTTGCAGACTGCAGCGGGGCGAATGATATTTGCCAAACCAGAAGCGGAACGCAAGCGCAGGCGCCGCAAGGAGTAGGGCATGGGGCTGAAGATATATTCCACACTGGCTCGCAAAAAGATGCCCTTCAAGCCTCTTGAAGAGGGACGCGTGCGCATGTATGTCTGTGGGCCAACGGTCTACGACAAAGCACACATGGGGCATGCCATGTCGTCGGTGGTTTTCGACGTGATCCGCCGCTACTTGGAATATACGGGCTACGAAGTGACCCACGTTATGAATTACACCGATGTGGATGACAAGGTGATCCAAAGGGCAAACGAGACAGGTGAGGATCCACTTGCCTTGGCCGAAGTTTACATCGATGAGTATGACGCGCATCTGCGCGATTTGAACATCATGACCCCCAGTGTACGCCCCCGCGCCTCAGAGGAAATCGAACACATCGTGCAATTGGTACAGGCGCTTGAAGAAAAAGGACATGCCTATCAAGTGGATGGGGACGTGTTCTTCCGCGTGGCCAGCGATGAGGAATACGGCAAGCTCTCGGGAAGGCGGCTGGAGGAAATGCGCGCCGGTTTCCGCATCGATGTCGACGAACGCAAGGAGGATCCGGCTGATTTTGCCCTATGGAAAGGCGCCAAGCCGGGAGAGCCTGCTTGGGATAGTCCTTGGGGCAAGGGACGGCCGGGCTGGCACATCGAGTGCTCGGCGATGAGCATGCATTACTTCGGAGAACAGATCGACATCCACGGCGGAGGAAACGATCTGATCTTCCCGCACCACGAAAATGAGATTGCGCAGACAGAAAGCCTTACTGGCAAGGAGTTCTCCCGCTATTGGGTGCATAACGGGATGATGCAGCTCGGCGGCGAAGACATGTCCAAGTCTACGGGCAATGTGTTCAATGTCGAGGATTTCCTGAAGGAGCACGATTCAGATGTGTTCCGCATGCTTGTGCTCAATGGTCATTACCGTGGACCGCTGACCTTCAACGAAGATGTCATCCAGCAGGCCACACGGGCAGTGGAGCGCCTGCATGGAGCGCTGAGGCCTGCCGTCGAAACAGAAGGTGCAGGCAAGAAGGCGCAAGCCGACCTCGCAGCGCAGGTGAAGTCGGCTCGGGCCGGCTTCAAGAAAGCCATGGATGATGATTTCAACACGGCAGGGGCTTTGGGCAGCGTGTTTGAATTGGTGCGTGCGATCAACCAGACCCGTGATGCAGGAGTGGGCCAAGAAACGCTCAGTGCCGCGCAGGAAGCTCTGCTTGAACTAACGGGCGTTCTCGGACTCAGAATGGAGGAGAAGCGAGCGGAGGTTGGGGAAGCGGCACCCTTCATTGAGCTATTGATCGAACTGCGCACCAAGCTTCGCCAGCAGGAGGAATGGGAGCTGGCGGACTTAATACGCAAGTCGCTGGTGGATCTGGGGGTAATGTTGGAAGACGGCAAGGAAGGCACTACCTGGCGAGCGAAATGAGTGCCTCCGGGAGAACACGATCAAGAAAAGGTCCCAGGCCGTCGCAAGGAAGACCTGCGGCAGGAGCTTGGGACATGCTTTATGGACGGAATGCTGTTCATGAAGTCCTGCGTGCCAATCGACGCCGCGTGCGAAGACTGATCATTGCCAAGGGAGCAAAGGAAAGCGGCGTACTGCAGAAGATCTTGCAGAATGCGCGCGAGCGGAAGATTCCCGTAGAGCGCGCGGATCGAAGCGATCTGGATCTCATCGGCACTGGTCATCAGAGTGTGATCGCCGAGGCATCCCCATATCCGTATGTCAAGTTGGAAAACATCCTGGCGCGGGCCAGCGAAGACGAGCAAGCACCGCTTGTGTTGTTGCTGGACGTGCTGCAAGATCCTCAGAATATGGGAACGCTGCTTCGCACGGCTCTTGCTGTGGGAGTGCATGGCGTGATCCTTCCGCCTCGCCGGGGAGTTGGGGTGACGCCAGGAGTCGTGGCTGCTTCTGCTGGCAATTGTGAGCACATGCTGGTAGCGACGGCAAATCTGGCCCAATCTATCCGCTCGCTGAAGGATGAGAATCTCTGGATTGTTGGGCTGGAGGCCGGTGCACAGGTGCAGACATTGGATAGCATCGATGTCTCGGGGCCGTTGGGCCTGGTAATCGGCGGGGAGTCTAAGGGAATGCGCAGGTTAGTGCGCGAGTCGTGTGATGCAGTCGTAAGTCTCCCAATGCGGCCCGGGATTGATTCGCTCAATGCGGCCGTGGCGGGATCGATTGTGCTGTACGCCGTGTGGCAAGCCCGCGGATACATCGGGGCGCAGATACCCACGCAATGAGGGGCTTTAACCAAGAGGTGAAGGAAGATTCCCTGGCACGCAATAGCTTTGTTGTAGACATGGTCGATGGTGATCGCAGGCGACCGGCATTGACGGTGCCTGGGATTCTTGATAGACTCGGCGCGCATTGCCGGCGATGCGTGCCTTTGGTATAATCAGGCCGCGCCGGGCTTGTGGCGCGTTTTTAGCGTGCCGACGTAGCTCAACGGCAGAGCAACCGCTTTGTAAGCGGTAGGCTACGGGTTCGATCCCCGTCGTCGGCTTCTGAACCGACGAGCTCGATGGGCTGGAACGCATCACGAGCTGCTTTCGGTCGGCGAGCAAGGATCCCTGGGCGGTTACCCAAGTGGCCAAAGGGGGCTGACTGTAAATCAGCTGGCGCATGCCTACGGAGGTTCGAATCCTTCACCGCCCACAGTCCGTTGTGACGCTTCCTGCCAATAAACTGCGGCAGGCGCAGCATGCGATGCGGTAGCGTCCTATGCCCTCATAGCTCAGACGGTAGAGCACGTTCTTGGTAAGAACGGGGTCAGGGGTTCAATTCCCCTTGAGGGCTCTAATTGCCGAAAAAATTATTTTAGAACGAACGAGGAGATAAAGATCATGGCGAAGGAGAAATTTAAGCGGACGAAGCCGCACATGAACGTAGGGACGATGGGGCACATCGACCATGGGAAGACGACGTT
>DAOVIK010000292.1 GCA_030673735.1 Anaerolineae bacterium | reverse complement strand
TCTTTGCCAACAGATCAATGTGCTTTCGTGCGCCTTCCTCGGTCACGTCCACAATCGTGCCCCGGATGTGCACATAGCGATAGGGATCCTCAAGATTCATGATCGCCAATGAAACCTTTGGCCTGGCGGTCATGTTGTGGTCCTTCACTCGCCCTCGCGCCGTATTGAGGCGAATAAGCTCGCCCTGCATGTCAAACCAAACCGGAGACACATGCGGCGATCCGTCCTCCATGCTGGTTCCCAAAAAAGCAAAGGCGCGCGTCTCATCCTTGAATAGGTCACGATGCGATTCGGGAATTGCACTTTCCATCAACCAGACCTCCTCGTTGGGAATGGTTCGAATCCCGTGCTAGCGAAACAAGTCTTGCTCCTCGGGCCGCAACAACTCGCCCAGCGATCCTTCCTGCAGTTCGTAGGGCAAACCGCGCACGTGCACGACTGGATAGCCTTCATCAGCCTGGCCCATCACGGCCGAAGCCGCCGCCGCGATCTCGTCCGCCAAGCCCACCTGAGTGACCCGCAAGGGCTCGCTGAAAAGATCCGGCTCCCCTCGCAGATCTACGAGCGCCGGGAAACCGGCCACACCGATGGCGATTCCCACGGTTCCATGTCGCCAGGCGCGACCATGCGAGTCGATAATCAGCACGCCAATGCGCGCCCCGCTCTCATGCTCCAAACGATCCCGCAGCGCGCTGGCGCTGGCATCGGGACTTTCGGGCAGCAGCAATACCCAATCTCCGCTCGTATCGCCTTCGCCACGCACGTTGGAGTGATCCACGCCGGCGTTGGCGCAAATGAAACCCAGGCGGTGTTCTGCGATGATCAACCCGGGACGTTTGCGTAGGACTCCGCGACTCTCGCGCAGGATCACCTCCACCAAGCGAGGATCCTTGCCGGTCTCTGCGGCCAGACTTCGCGCCTCGGCAGACGGCTGCACACCGGAAAGCTCAACCAGCCTGCCCTCCGCCTTGGCCACGATCTTGGATGTCACCACAAGAACATCACCATCCAGAAGGCTCAGGCTTTCGCCTGCAAGCGCCTGCTCAATGAGCGCGGCAAGATCATCCCCCTGATTAATGAGTGGAATGCCGGGGAGGGCCGTCAGAGTGAGTTGGCGGGATCGTGTCATTTGGCGATGCCGCTCACCTGCAAGGAACCCGTCTTGGAGTCATAATGCTGGTTGGCGGAAACTAGCAACGCCACAAGGCCCTCCAAAATGATGCTGTTATCCAGCCCGCCGGCGTAGTAGGCATTCAATCCCGCACCTTCGATCAGTTTGATGACTTCTTGCGCGGCGGGCAGATCGTCGGAGCACACTAGCACATCCATATGCAGTGGCGAATCCAGATTCTCACGCAGGGCTGAAGCGGGGATGGTCTGAAACGCAGCTACGAGGCGCACTTCCGAACCCAGCGCGTCCTGAGCCATACGTGCTGCCGAAGGGGGCTTGGGCGGTTTGGGATCGGGGAAATCGACCCTGGCGGTTGTGTCCACCAGGATCTTGCCTTCCAGCGCGCCCTTCAGGCTCTCGATGGCTGCCTGATGCGCGGCGGCCTTGACCGTCAGCACGCAGACATCGGCGCTCTCCGCCGCCCGGCGGTTTTCCATCCCTTCAATGCTATCTCCACCGAGGATCTCATTCAACTCAGCAGCGACCCTTTGAGCTTTCTTGGTCTTGCGGGAGCCAATCAGTACCTTATATCCGGCATTGGCCCAGCGCAGCGCCAATCCAGGACCCAGATTCCCGGTTCCGCCCAAGATGGCGAGGGTATAGACAAGGGAGCCTGTCATTCTTCCTCCAATCGGTTCGTATCAATCCGCTGGCACGAAGCTCTCGTAGCGTTGCCAAGTTTCAGCGGCCAGTTCACGTGCACGGGCGGTGATTTCGGTTTCGTTGAGTGTGATCAGACGGCGATCTCGCATCAGGATCTTTCCAGCGACGATCGTAGTTGTCACCATGGATTCATGAAAGCCAAACAAGATGTGCCACGGGAGATTCCCCGCCGAAATAGGCGTGGTTGGATGATAGTCCACAAAGATCAGATCGGCCAGAGCTCCTGGCTGGATGATTCCGATCGGCGCAGTTGGGAAGAAGCGGCCTGCGAGCGCAGCGTTGTTGTATATCGCAATTTGGGCGACCGTACCTCCCTGCATGCGCCGCGGATCCCGCTGCCAGAGCTTGTGCACCAGGTAGGCGCTCTTCCATTCCTCCCACATGGCATTGGAGAAGCCATCGTTGCCCAGGCAGACGCGCACTCCCGCATCCAGCATCGTCTCAACCTGCGCGGTACCCACGCCGTTGTTCATGTTCGACCGCGGCTGATGCGTCACCCAGGTCCCGCTCTCCGCGAGCGTAGCGATCTCGTTGTCGTCTACATGCACGGCATGCACAGCGATCGTATCCTCGCCAAGAATACCATGCCTCGCCAGACGGGCTACGACGCGCTCTCCCGTCTTGGCCAGGCTGTCTTCTTGGTCGACCTGGTGCTCCGCCACGTGGCTGTGAAATCCAGCGCCCTCCGGCGCTGCCTCGCGGCAAGCTTGCAGCGTGGCCTCGCTGAGAGTCAGGCTGGCATGCAGGCCAAAGCTGGCGGCCACACGCCCCCCGGCAACCGGCTCTTTGCGCGTGCGCTCGATGAAGCGCACATTCTCCTCGATGCCGGCACGCGCCTTCGCCTCTCCATCCCGGTCGGTTACCTCGTAGCACAGCGAGGCGCGTACTCCCGCCTTCTCGACCGCTTCGGCGATCACGTCCAGGCTCCCCTCGATGGCATTGGGAGAAGCGTGATGGTCGATCAGCGTGGTCGAGCCGTGTTTGATGGCGTCGATCAGGCACACCAGCGCGGAGTAACGCACGTCTTCAAGGGTCAAAGCCTTGTCGAGCGGCCACCAGAGCTTGGCGAGAATCTCGGGGAACTCGCTGGGCGCCTTCCCAGGAATGGCCAT
>DAOVIK010000088.1 GCA_030673735.1 Anaerolineae bacterium | reverse complement strand
TCACTCTGGGAGGCGGCCAAGGAGCAGGGTGAATAGGCTCAGGAGAGTGGCCTGTTTCGAGCGATCTTTCCCCCCCGTCACAACAACCAGTAACCCATGATCACTGCCACTGCTGTGGTGGTAATGTTGTCGATGTCGCGAAACGGAAGCGCCTCAACGATGGTCGCAACCAACGCGATGAGCGCGATCACCAGGCTGGCGCGCCGCATTTCCAGTGGCGGCTCCAACACACCCAGACAATTGAACAGCGCCACGAAACCCAATGCGAATATCAAGCCGCCCAAGAACATAGCCGCAGATCCTATCCAACTCTTGCGATCGCTGAACGGCAGCTTGACACTCCCCCAGCGTCTGCCAACTACATCCGCCAGGCCATCGCCCCCGCACATCAGCATCAGAGCCATGATGCCGACGGGGGATTCCCGCCAGAATAGCAGCGTGCAGATGACGAACACGATGCCGTAGAAGAGCGGTCCGCGCAGGATCTCGCGCCTGTCGCCGGTGCGCGTCATAGCCTCCACGGCAGCCGGATCCTTCATCACGCCAATTCCCACCAGGAAGAACTGGAAGGTGATCGCCAGCGGAACCAGGGCGGCGAGGAAGCGCGCTTGCACACTGCTGCTGAAGAAGTTCCAGCAGAGCACGAATAGCGGTCCGGTGCCGATGTGGATGATCTTGCGGCTCAGGCGCTGCTCGATCAGGCCGCGATGGGCCAGGGCGTCCATGGTTCGCAGAAAGGTCAGCGCAACGGCGAAGGTGATCACCGTGGCGACGATATCTTGAAGCAGAGGATTGCTGAAATAGGGCTCAAGCCACATGGATGCCTCCTGGAAATGACGCCGATCAACCACCAAGGTGTGGATGGCTGGCAAGCGTAGACCAGTTGCACCTTAGCGTCAAGTGCTCCGGTGCAAAGCGCGCTAATTATTACGTGTGTGGCCTATGGTGACCGGATTGTGAAATTAAGGTGAATAAGATAACCGGGTGTCGAGCAATGCCCGCCACCCGGCGCATCCCTTTGGTGAAGAGTTATGCCACTCCTTGATGCGAGGATCTTACAACTAGCCAGTCGCTGACCAAATCACGGTGTCGGGCTCAAACGCCGCCCATGCAAACCAGAAGTGTTCAGCGGAAACAAGCGATTCAAGCCGGCTACCTGCCAAGGGGCCATCCACGGCTAAGCCGAAGATGTTCCACAGACTACCCGTCTCAATATCCTCGAACAAGCCCTCTGCCGCTCTGAAGGTCAGGGTCTGATCGCCAACCTGACGAGAATACACGCCAGTCGACCCAATATCACGAAGCCCTTCTGCTCCGAGAGGATCCAGTCCTGAGATCGTGCCCGACTTCCAAAAGACGACTAAATCCTCGCCGCTCACAGTATCGTTGACCACTTGGACCTCACTCAGGAGGCTGAAGGGGAAGGCCACGGCAGTTTCTTCGATCTTCAGAGCTGCCACTCGCTCCATTGCCGGCAAGCGATCATCCAGTTCTCCCCTGAAGAGAAAGGGGCTGTTGTCGATATCATCGTAGCCGATGTAAGGCATCTGTCCGTATGGACGAGGGCTGCCGGATGCTCCCGCAAGAACGCGGCCTTCAGGATAGTTCTCCTTGAAATCTGCCCAGGCTATGATCTGCGACGGAAGGAATCGAAGCTGCGTGCCCGTTAGCTCGCCAACGATTGCCTCACCGGTGAACTGCTGCCACCAAGATTCGGTCTGACGATCGTACATGATCAGATCGGAGTTGCGAAGATTTCCCGAAGTTCCGAAATCCAGCACGCGCCCATCGGGCAGCGTTCGATCGAAGACTATCGTGGCATTGCACAGCGGACAAAAGGTGATGGTTACTGGAAGGTCTCCTACGACGTCATTGACGATCTCGTGCCAAACCATAATCAAGAGCGGATATGCGCGGGTGTCGCCATTCCACTCGAACACCATGACAGGCCAGCGGTCGCCCAACCATTCAGAGGCTTCTTCAACGCTGTCGAAGACCGGATCATCTATGGGTGGAATTCCATCGGGCGGCGGTCCTCCGGATAGGATCTCGTCATAGTCAACTGAGTGGAGACAGAAATCGGTCCGGTCCCAGTAGAAGGTCGAGAATTCGATGCTCACACCCGCGAAGGGATCCTCGCAGCCTGGACTTCCAATCGGGTCGGCCTCTGATGGAGTGGCTACCGAAGGCGAAGTTGGATCCGCGGTGCCTTCTGTGGGGACCGTTGTCTCTCCAGTTCCGGGATTGATCGCCGGTGCGCATGCTGTCAGGATGATTGTCGCCAAAATTAGCAATGCAAGCACGCGTCGGCGAGGGTTTCCATTCATAGGTGTCATTCCTTTGGAATCTCTATACCTTGATTCTTTAAAGCACGCTTCCTTACCCTGTGGCAATTAGATGATTCGTCTACCACTATTATTACTTAGCTTCGGGGTCGTCTTCCATTATTCCGAACCGGTTTCCTTCAGTGTCTTCACAGTATGCCAGCCAACCTACACCGGGCACAGGCTCCTTGGCTCTGACTACCTTCCCTCCACTGGCTTCGATCTTGGCGACATACTCATCGACCGAATCTACACCAATAGTGTTTTCTGTCCCGGTGGCCATTTCTCCTTTGCGTGTCATGCCGCCATCGATTCCCGGCTCGTCTGCGGGTCCGGTGGTGATGAGCCAGTACTCAACAGGTCCTTCCCACTTCTCGATTTTCCAGTCGAAGACCTGTTTGTAGAAATCGATAGCCCGATCCGGATCATCAGCTGCGATCTCAAAATGAATTACACGGGGCATTTCTTCCTCCTCTCCATTTTCGGCGGTCTTTGGTGGGCGAATGCTCCAAAGCTCAGACACATGCCTTGGCCGAGACAATTCTAGCCTATATGATCCTACGACGTGATGCCACCGGTCATCCGTAGTTGTGCTTACCCTGCACATCGCCGCCTTGCACTGCAACGGCACAAGCTTCGCCTCGGGATGGGGCTTCCGCTTGACGTATGAACTTGTGCCATGATATCATCTATCTACCGACCGGTCGGTAGGTTGCCAAATGCAGCGTTCGGATATCATCCACGCGGCGGCCCAGATCTTCCGTCACAAGGGCTTTCATGCGACCTCCATGCAGGAGATCGCCGACGCCGTCAAACTGCAGAAATCCAGCCTCTATCACCACGTCCCCAGCAAGCAAGACATCCTTCGCGCCATTCTCGATCACGCACTCGATCTCCTGATTTCGGATATGCAGGCCGTCATCGAGAGCGATCTTCCTCCTGAGGAGAAGCTGCGCCGCGCAGTCCATGTCTATGTCGATAGGCTCACAGAGGACGCCGATCTAGCAACGGTGCTCCTGATGGAACACCGCAGCCTTGAGCCGAAACTGAAAAAGGGTCACATCAAACGCAGGGATCGCTATGAAACGCTCTGGCGACAACTCATCGAGGAGGGCATGCAGCAGAACGCCTTTCGCAAGATGAATCCCAAGGTAGCGGGATTTGCACTGCTCGGAGTGCAGAACTGGATGCTGACGTGGTTCCGCAGCGACGGAGGCATGCGAGCGGTTGACCTAGCAGATCAATTCGTTGATATGTTCCTGAACGGTTTCCTAACGCCTGAGGAGAAAGCCGACGCATGAAGCCAGTCGAGGCCTACCAATCTACCAAGGGCGCACGCATCTATCGCTTGCCACTAGAAGTGTTTCCGGGAATAGTGGGCTACTCGCATTTGGTCTATTCCGGCGATGTGGTGGCTTTGGTGGACGTTGGCTCGAACTTTGGTGTGAGTGATGAGCATCTTGAAGCCGGACTGGCTGCGGTGCGCGAGCAACACGGCGAGAAGGCCGATTGGGAGGACATAACCCACGTCCTGATCACGCATGGGCATATCGATCACTACGGAGGCCTCAGGTACGTGCGGCAACACTGCAGTGCTCCCGTCGGCGTACATGAACTCGACTTGCGAGTGCTGACAAACTACGAAGAGCGTCTCCAGCTTATCGCCTGGCGACTGCGAGAGTTCTTACTCGAGGCGGGGGTGGATCCTGATCAAGTGGAAGAGATCATGGACCTTTACTTGATCAACAAGCAACTTTTCTCCTCCGTACCGATCGATTTCACCTATGAAGCCGTAGGAATGGCTGTTGGCCAGCTAAGATTGATCCACATGCCCGGCCACTGTCCGGGGCAGGTAGTGATTCAAATTGACGACGTCCTGCTATCCGGCGATCACGTCTTGGAGATCATCAGCCCGCATCAAGCGCCTGAACGTTTGAGCCTGAATACAGGTTTGGGGACTTATCTCGAATCGCTTGCGCGACTGTCAAAGCTGGCGAAGGAGATACGGCTCACGCTGGGGGGCCATGAGGGCCCGATACACGACTTGGGCGAACGCATCCGCGCCATTCAAACCCTGCATTTGGAGCGGCTGAAGCAGGTCCTGGATTTGCTGGATGAACCACGGACGGTTGCGGAAATTGCCAGGGAGCTCTTTCCCGATGTGAGTGGCTACCATGTCCTGCTGGCTATCGAAGAGGCTGGCGCGCACTTGGAATACCTAGACCAGCGCGCGTACCTGCAGATCGAAAACATCGATGACCTCGATGGGCGAGGTCCGGTGCCCATTCGCTATGTACGAAGAAGTGAGGCTACGCAACCCTTGTTGATCCCGGGCAAGGTGAAGCAGCAACCTCAAGAGGAGATTGGTCCGGAGATCCGCTGAAAGCTTGAGTATGGGAGGGAGTCTGACTGCCTCCATGGGGATAATGCCTATGTACGCCTTTGAACCCACAGAAGAGCAACGCATGCTGATCGACGCCGTTCAGCGCTACGCGGCCAACGATCTTCGTCCTGCGGCTCGTGAGGCCGACGAATCCGGAGAGCTTCCTCAAGATCTCATCGAGAAGGGTTGGGAGCTTGGTGTACTTCAGGCCAGCATTCCGGATGCCTATGGCGGCTTTGGGGAGCATTCTGCGGTCACCAGCGTTCTGGCAGCTGAGGAGCTTGGCTGGGGAGACTTGGCAGGCGCCTTCGCCATTATGGCGCCCGGCACGTTTGCCCTTCCGGTTCTTATGGCGGGAACCGACGAGCAGAAGAGCGAGCTGATCCCACCGGTGATCGAAGCCGAGTGGAAGCCTTACGTGGCCGCGCTGATCGAACCCGCCTACGACTTCCACGCCGCCGATCTCAGCACGACGGCCAAAGCTCTGAAAACCGGCTACGTGCTCAACGGCAAGAAAGTTTATGTGCCCTTCGCAGACAAGGCCGAAGCCTTTCTGGTGTTCGCCAATCTGGATGGCCAGACACAGGGCTTTGTGGTTCCAGCAGGAACCGAAGGCGTCACAATAGGCGGGCGTGAAAAGCTGATGGGCATCAAGGCCTTGCCCACGTTTGAGCTCCAACTCGAGAAGGTCAAGGTGCCTCTCAAAGCGCGCCTTGGGGGAGACAATGGCCACGCAGTCGACACCATCATCGCTTCCTCACAGGTAGCGATCGCCGGTCTGGCGACCGGGATGAGCCGGGCGGCGTGCGAATACGCGTTGGAGTACGCCAAGGAGCGTGAGGCCTTCGACGTTCCCATCGCCCAGAAACAGTCCATCGCCTTCATGCTGGCCGAGATGGCAACCGAGATTGAGTCCATCCGTCTGCTGGTATGGGAGGCGGCTTGGCAGCTCGACGCCGGCAAGGACGAAGCCGCGCGCAGCGCCTATCTAGCCTTTGTAGGCGCTACTGATATGGCGATGATGGTCACCGATCGCGCGGTTCAGATTTTAGGGGGGCACGGCTATATTCGGGAGCATCCGGTGGAGATGTGGATGCGCAACGGGGGAGGGATTTCCACGCTCACCGGTTTGTCAATGGTTTAGCCGTTGAATGTATGAGGAAAGGAAGAGGCTGTGATGATCGAATTTGAAATGCCAGATTCCATCCGCAAGCAGGTCACGATGTTGACCACCGTGGCAGAGAACATGATGCGACCGGTTGCACGCCAGCTCGACGAGAACGAGCATGAAATCCCCTGGGATTACATCAATTTCATGCACACGGCCATGACCGCCATGGGCGGAGGAAGGCTATCACCCGCTGAAGGAAAGAAGCGTGAAGGACCGCGCATCGGCTATCAGCGGCTGGCCTACATGATCGAGATTCTCTCCTGGGGCGATGCCGGCCTGTACCTGAACACGCCGGGCCCCGGGTTGGGAGGCGCGGCCGTCGAGGCCACCGGCACGCCCGAGCAGAAGGAGAGATTTCTGGCACGGTTCTCGGGAGAGAAGCCGGCTTTCGCGGCCTTCGCGATGACCGAGCCGCACGCCGGATCCGATACGGCCAAGATTCGCACCTCAGCCGTGCGCGATGGCGACGAATGGGTGCTCAATGGTGAGAAGATCTTCGTCACTTCCGGGCAGAGATCGCTGGTGGATACGCCGGGTTTCGTAGTGGTGTTTGCGACGAGCGATCCCTCCGCCGGCAGGGCAGGGATGCGGCCCTTCATTGTCGAAGCGGGAACACCGGGCTGTACTGTGACCAAGCAGGAGGGGAAGTTGGGCATTGGCGCTAGCGTCACGGTTTCGGTAGCGCTTCAAGATTGCCGGGTACACT
>DAOVIK010000142.1 GCA_030673735.1 Anaerolineae bacterium | reverse complement strand
CATTTCTCATCGCAGGTCTCACCCAAGTACTCATCCCCCCTGCTGCAATCGAGAAATGGATCGGCGCCGGATCCGGTTGGCGGGGAATATTCATTGCATGTCTCGCCGGCGCCTTGATTCCCGGCGGGCCATACGTCTATTACCCGATCGCCGGCGGCCTTCTCAAAGCCGGCGCGGGGATTGGCGTGCTTGTAGCCTTCATCAGCGCCAAGAACCTCTGGTCCGTTACCCGGCTTCCATTCGAGGTCGCCCTGCTCGGCGTTGACCTGACGCTGATCCGCTACGGTCTCACCTTCGTGGTCCCACCACTCTTGGGCGGACTTGCCGAGCTCCTGTTCGGACGCTTCGCACAGCGTATCCGGGAAGCCGCGCCATGAATTTTGCCACGTTCATACTCACAATCATTGCCATCGTGATGGCGTTCATTTCCCTCCGCCGCGGCAAGACGGTTCTTGCCAAAGGCCTGGACATCAGCTGGCAGACCTTCAAGCGGACCGCGGTTCTCATGCTCCTGGCCTTTTCCATTGTCGGCTTCATCAACGTGCTTTCGCCTCAGGAACTGGTCCGCGACTTGATTGGACCGGGCTCAGGATTGAGCGGATTGATCGTTGGTGAAGCCACGGGTATGCTGCTTCCGGGCGGCCCCTATGTGGTCTTCCCGCTCATCGCATCACTCTACGAGGCCGGCGCGGGCATCGGCCCAACGCTCGCCGTCGTGACCAGTTGGGCCTCTCTCGCGCTCCTCAGCGTCTCGTTTGAGCTTCCCTTCCTGGGCTGGCGCTTCAGCGGCCTTCGGCTGCTGCTCGGTCTTGCCGTTCCGCTGCTTGTCGGAATTGCGGGGCACTTCCTATTCGGACCCTAGACTCCCAACGTTCCGTGTTGTCCCTTATTTGCCGGCGCATGGTAAACTGGCATGGTTCCGGTGTTCAGGAAGTCCATTGAGTCCAAATCCCAGGTCTGCCAAAGCCGCAGCATCCCCTAACATTGCTTTCATCAAGTATTGGGGCAATATCGACCAAGCCATCCGCCTGCCGGCGAATGGCTCGATTTCAATGACCCTTGGCGGCCTTGAGACGCAGGTTATGGTGACATTCGATCCATCTCTGCAAGCCGACGAACTGGATGCGCAGAGTGCGGAAGTTGGCTCTGATCCCCTGACTCGCATATCGCAGCATCTCGACATCGTTCGAGATCTTGCAGGCATCTCGTCACACGCACTTGTCGAGACGCAATCCAATTTCCCATCGGGGGCAGGGCTGGCCTCTTCGGCGGCGGTGTTTGCCGCTCTCACGATCGCGGCTTGCGAGGCTGCCGGGCTGGAGCTCGATAGCATCGAGCTTTCCCGTCTTGCACGCCGCGGTTCAGGGTCCGCATGCAGGTCGATATTCGGCGGCTTTGTGGAGGCTTTCTCCGGGGAAGAAGATAACGATGCCTATGCCGAAGTGATCGCACTCGCGGATCACTGGCGCCTCGTTGATCTGATCGCCATCGTCAGCAGAGAACACAAGCAGATCGGCTCCACCGCGGGTCACGCGCTGGCCTCGACAAGCCCTCTCCAGGCTGCGCGTGTGGCCGATGCCCCTCGGCGGCTCGATGTGTGCCGCCAGTCCATTCTCGGCCGCAATTTTCCGCCTCTGGCTAACATCATCGAACAGGACAGCAACATGATGCATTCTGTAATGCTCACCTCCACCCCTCCGCTCCTCTATCTCTCCCCACCCTCTCTGGCAGTGATGGAGGCAGCAAGCTCGTGGCGCACGGCCGGGCTGCGAGTATGCTACACAGTAGATGCCGGCCCCAACGTCCATTGCATTACTCACGCCGACGATGCCGAAGAAATCCTATCGCGCTTGCGCACCGTGCCCGGAGTCGAAGAGATCATTCAAGCGCCTCCAGGGGCAGCCGCGAGAGTACTCTAGCACCCCACGCTTCGAACAGGCCCCAATGATATAATCTTCTCCAGCATAAACCTTTGCAGATTCATTACAATGGATGGTATCGATGCCTGATCTTCTGATGTTCATCGGTGTACTGGCCACACTAATTCTCGGCCACGAACTAGGTCACTACATCGCCGCCCGCATATTCCGGATCGAAGTCGAGGAATTTGGTATTGGCTTTCCGCCTCGCCTTTTCACCATGTTCGAGGCCGGCGGAACCAAGTTCACGTTCAATCTCATTCCTCTTGGAGGATTCGTACGCCCTGCCGGGGAGGATGATCCCGACGTTCCCGGCGGATTGGCGGCGGCGCCAAAGCGTGCCCGCATTGCGGTCTTGCTCGCCGGGCCCACCGCCAACGTTATTCTGGCCTTCTTCGCTTTCATTGCTGCATACAAATTCGCCGCTCCAGATCTTGACCGCGTCATGATTGCTGCTGTTGAGCAGGATACTCCTGCTGAAGCGGCAGGTCTTCTTCCCGGCGATCTCGTTCTCACTGTCGATGACCAAGCAATTTCTGGCGTTCCCAGCTTGCAGGAAGCGATCACCGCACGCATCGGCACCGAGATGTCCGTTGCCCTCGACCGTGATGGCCAGCTTCTAGCTGTAAGCTTAGTGCCGCGCGTCGAATACCCATCCGATCAAGGTCCAATCGGCGTAGTCGTAGGAAACCCCACGCGGGATTCTACTTGGATCGAAGCCATTGAGCTCGGATGGGGAGCAACTTGGGGGCAATTTGACGAAATGCTCCATCTTCCCGGAAGGCTTATCAGTGGAGAGATCGCCCCCGGGGAAGCACGCGTGAGCGGCTTGAAGGGCATGTACGACATGCTGTCCTGGGCAGGTATGATCGACCGCTCAGCGCAGAGACCATTTCTTACCTTGAGTCTCATTGGTCTAATCAGCGTGGGCCTTGCCATTGCCAATCTTCTTCCATTCCCGGCATTGGATGGAGGGCGCCTACTTTTCGTGGCTATCGAGGCATTGTTAGGACGCCGGCTGTCTCCGAAATATGAGAGCCTTGCGCACGCAATTGGTTTCTTCGTGCTCCTTGCTCTAATGGTGTACATCAATCTTCAGGATTTCGTGAATCCTATCAACCTCCCCCGCTAGGCTTAACGCGAGGTCGGCATGACCAAGAGCTTCGATCATCTGCTGTCGATACTCAGCGATAACACGCAGCCGCTCCCCGTAGCGCGCCTTCCAGAATTATCCGACCTTGAGCCATCGCAGTTGGATCAACTTCAAAGCGCGTGGCCCGACATAGAACCCTCGCGACGCCGAACCCTTCTCATCGAACTCCGCCAGCTTGCCGATCTGCATTTTGAGTATAGCTTTGAGAGCATCAACCGATTCGCCCTCGGTGATGAGAGCGCAGATGTTCGCCGTATCGCCATAGACAACCTCTGGGAATGCGAGGACGTGTCCCTGGCGCCCCCGTTTGTGGCCGCGCTGCAGGATGATCCGGAACCTCGCGTTCGAGCTTCCTCGGCAACCGCACTAGCCGCGTTCGTCTACATGTGTGAGGTATCCGATTTTGATGCAGGCATGATGCGCAAGATCGAAGATGCTCTTTTGCATTCCACCAGCAACGATCCAGACATGCAAGTCCGTCTGCGCTCGCTTGAAGCGTTGGGGCATTCCTCCCGCGCTGAGGTTCCGTCATTGATCCAGCAGGCATACGACGTTGGTGATGAAGAAAGCAAGAACACGGCTCTCTTGGCCATGGGACGATCGACAAACAAGGACTGGTCCCCCATCATCCTGACTGAATTCCACAACGCCGCGCCTCACCTACGAGCGCAGGCGGCACACGCTGCGGGTGAGATCGAACTTCATGAGTCGCTCCCGGAGCTAATTGACCTCCTGGGCGATGTGAATTCAGATGTGCGCTTTGCGGCCATATGGTCGCTGGGCCAGATCGGCGGAAAGCGGGCCACGGAAGCTCTCACGGAATTGCTCGACACCACGGATGATGCCGATGAAGCCGCCTTCATCGACGAGGCTATCGATCATGCGATCTTCATCGCCAGCACTCCCGCTCTTGTCACGGATGACCCCGATCAAGACGAGGAAATCACCATTTGAGCTCACTGCTCAGCCTCTTCGCCAATAACATCCTTCCCATTCTCATCGTAGCTGCAGTGGGCTATCTCCTGCAACGTATCTTTCAATTGAACGCCCGCACGTTTTCGCAAGCCATTATCTATGTGCTTGCACCTTGCCTGATCTTTGCCAACTTGGCTTCATCCGAAATCGCCTTTTCCGACATGCTGCGAATGGTTGTTCTGGCGCTTATTCTTATGCTGGCCATGGGCGTGATCAGCTACGCCATCAGCCGTCTGCTGCGACTTCCAGCAAAGCTCGCCTCGATCTTCATACTCACAACCACATTCATGAATGCCGGCAACTTCGGCTTGCCGTTCACGGATTTCACCTTGGGCAGCGAAGGCCTGGCGTGGGCCACCATCTTCTTTGTAACCAGTTCAATAACTATGAATTCCGCCGGCATTTACATCGCTACTGCGGGTGCATTTTCTCCACTCGATGCCTTGCGCAAACTGGCCACATTCCCGTCCGTTTGGGCCATTCCGCTGGCTTTTGTTGTACGAGCAACGGGGGTCGTGATCCCACTTTCCATTTGGAGGCCGATCGAGCTGCTCAGCGATGCGACTATTCCGATGATGCTGCTTCTGCTGGGGATGCAGATTGCCAGCAACGGCATGCCAAAACAGAAAGGCCTCATCGCCATCTCTACCTCGCTGCGCCTTCTTGCATCTCCCTTGATAGCATGGTCTCTGGCTCTGATACTTGGTTTGACCGGCATCGCTCGTGATGCAGCCCTCATCGAAGCGGCTATGCCAACCGCGGTCTTCTCCGCAGTGCTTGCCTATGAGTTCGATCTCGATCCGGCCTTCGCAACCAGCGCAATCTTCGCCTCAACGCTTCTCAGTCCCCTTACCCTCACCCCATTGATTGCGCTGCTCGGCGGCTGATTTCCCTCCTCCACTGCTAAAAGCAAAATCGACCGCTTTCCTACAGCTGCTGAAAGCGGCCGATCCTTATCATTCCTTTGAGGAATTCACGTCAGTCTATTCATCCGCTTCTTTGCGTCGCCTTAGAAGCTCCTTGATCCAATGATTTCAGGGATCTTCCCCATGGAGTCACTGCCATTGCGCCAAGCAACCGAATTATGCCCGTTCTCCGCTGAAATCGTAAAAGCGAAGGCTGCTCCGATCCCCGGCTTGTTTCGCAGTCCTCGGTAAAAATCCAAATACTGCTGGGCCTTTTCCATTTCTCCGTCATCGGCGGTTGGATTGCTGAATTCGGTTATCATCAGCAGCTTGCTTGGAAAGCGTGCACGGTATTCCTCATAGGCAGTTTCCGCAGCGCGCATACTCGCGCCGTCTGTCCAGTGGCAATTCACTCCGATCCAATCCGCTGTTGCTGCTGCCTGGGCAGCACCTGCGATGAAGTCGTCAGCGCTCATTCTGTGCCCGATT
>DAOVIK010000266.1 GCA_030673735.1 Anaerolineae bacterium | reverse complement strand
TTGGAATAATCAGCGATAGGATAATGATGGGCGGCAACTCATCCGCCACGAAGCCCCCCTATTATGCTCGATCAGCCGCTGGCTACGATCTTGTCCCCCCCGGTTGGCCCAGCACTTCAAGCACGCGCATGCCGAATTAGGACAATTCGCCCAAGGTCAGTAACCCGCGGTGGGCTAAGGAGATTTCGTCTGGTCGCGGCCATTTGCCACCGTCGCCCTGACCGACGCGTGGGATCGTGACGTGCGACACAAATACCCGCACGTGCTCATACGCCCATCACCCCCAACGCCGGGGCCGGTACTGCAGCGCTTCGGCGAGATGCGCCGGGGCCATGTCGGTTTCGCCAGCCAGGTCGGCGATGGTGCGAGCCAATTTCAGCACCCGGTGAAAGGCGCGCGCCGAAAGCAGTAGTTGGCTCATCGCTTGGCGCACGAGCGAACGCCCAGCATCGTCCAGGATGCAGTATTGGCGGACCTCGCCGGGACCCATCTCGGCATTGCAAGCCAGCGCGGTTTCAGTAAAACGAGCGCCTTGGCGCTCACGCGCAATCGTAACGCGTTCTCTGATGTCCGCCGAAGGCTCGCCCACACGCTCGTCGGTCAGCTTCTCGAAATCCACCCGCGGCATTTCCACGTGGATGTCGATGCGATCGAGCAACGGCCCGGAAATGCGCTTCTGATAGCGCGTCACCGTTGAATGCGAGCAGGTGCACTCCCGCACCGGATCGCCAAAGTAACCACAAGGGCAGGGATTCATCGCCCCAACGAGCATGAAATTGGCGGGGAAGGAATGCGAAGCGCGCGCCCGGCTGATGGTCACGATCTTGTCCTCCATCGGTTGGCGCAGCACCTCAAGCACGCGCATGCCGAATTCAGGCAACTCATCCAGGAACAGCAATCCACGATGCGCCAAGGAGATCTCACCCGGGCGCGGCCAGTTGCCGCCCCCGACCAAGCCGGCGTTCGAGATCGTATGATGCGGCGCGCGGAAGGGGCGACGCCGGATCATCGGCGTATCGGGCGGTAGTTGGTCAGAAACCGAGTAGATACGCGTGACGTCCAGCGCCTCATCGACGTTCATCGGCGGCAGAATCGAAGGCAACGCCCGGGCCAAGAGCGTCTTCCCCGAACCCGGCGGACCGAGCAGAAGCATGTTGTGCCCGCCGGCCGCGGCGACTTCCGCGGCGCGCTTTGCGTGTTCCTGCCCCTTGATCTCCTGGAAATCGGTCTCGCCGCCGATGTCGGGCATCGGCGCTTCGATGGTCTTGCAGGGCTCGATGGGGACCACGCCGGAGAGATGATTGACGAGCCCGGTGAGGGATTCCACCGGGATCACTTCGAGCTCGGGGATCAACGCCGCTTCTCCCGAATCAATCTTGGGTACCATCATGCGCACGAAGCGCTTCTCGCGCGCCAACGCCGCCATGGGGAGTATCCCACGCACGTGTCGCACGGAGCCATCCAGCGAGAGCTCGCCCACCACCAGGGCGTCCTCCAGCCATTCCGGGGCAATCTGCTGAGACGCCGCCAGCACGCCCATGGCAATGGGAAGGTCGTACGCCGGGCCCTCCTTGCGCAGCGCCGCGGGTGCTAGATTGACCGTCACACGCTTGCGGGGAAACACAAAGCCCGCGTTCTGCACTGCTGCCTGAACGCGTTCCCGGCTTTCCTTCACGGCCGCATCGGGGAGTCCGACGATGGTGAAAGATGGCAGCCCGCGGGCGGTGTCCACCTCAACTTCGATGATCTCGCCCTCGAGGCCGACAATGGCACAAGAGTGCACCTTGGCGAGCACAAATCCAGTCTAGAATATTTGTTCCAAAAGGTCAACACGCACCCACGCGTTTCGGCAGAAAGTACTGTATCGGAAATACTGCGGCGGTCTCCGGACCTAGGAGACCGCCGCAGTAGGCAAGCGAGTTGATGTTCAACGAGCCCGAAGGGCATTCGCCAATCCGGCTGTCGAGGTTGCTACTCGTACACCCACTCCTCGAAGATATCCGTCAGATCGCAGCCGCAGTGCGTTTCGGCGAGCTGCCGGAAATCATCTCCCGTGGCAATCTGCCACGAGTAAGTCTCAACATAGTCACGCAGAAACTCAGCGAACAGCGCCTCGCCCATCTCGTATTCCAGGGCTTCAACGAACAACGGGCCGCGCCCATACACGATGGCGCCGTATTCCCCCCCAGTGTAGCTGGCAACCGGCATTCCGATCGGGATATCGGCCCCATCGACTCGATCCCACCGGTCATACCACGATTGGCGATATCCTCCATACGCGCTCGGCCCACCTGTGTCCTCGTAGTAGAGGCCTGTGATGTACTGGGTAAGCGCCTCATCAAGCCATGGCTCGTCCATCTGGTTGCTGCCCACGAGGCTGTAGAACCACTGGTGTCCCGCCTCATGGGCCACAACGCTCTCCAGAATGAACCAGGCCGGGGCTCCATACACGTACTCATTCGGATCATAGAGTCGATCGAGATTGGCCACGATGCCAGGATACTCCATCCCCAGAGCCTCCATCGGCGTGCTTACCATATCGAATTCAGTGTACGGATAAGGCGCCAGGCGAGTATTGAAGCTTTCAAAGGCCCCCTCGGCATACACGAGAGACTGCTCCGCCCCCTGCCCCAGCTCCTCAAAGACGTAGCTGTTGATCGTCGTTTCTCCGACCCTCTGGCTTTCCACGATGAACTGCTCGCTGGCAGCCATGTAAAAATCCCGGATTGGCCCCGCTGCATAGGTCACATATTGCTGCGCTCCCGCATCAAATCGATCGACTTCTATGCCCGATGCCACCAGTGTGAGTCGGGCCGGAGCACCTACCCGCACCAGATAGAAAGCGCTGTCGTAGTAGCTCACATCACCGTACTCAGCCGGAATCCCATAGTCCCAGCCCTCGTCGTCATACGCCGCCACCACAGGATGGAACGCCATCAGCACCATCACATTCTCAAAGGAACCGAAGAGACCGTAGTTGCCGGCCATGTCATCGGGAATATCGATGCTGAAGTCAAAGCCGATCACGGTTTGATCGCCCGGAGTCAAGGTTCCGGGCAGTGGAACGCGCATGGCACTGTTCAAGGATGAAAACTCGGGAGCCACCGCCGCACCATCTACCTGGACCGATGTAACCTCCACATTTCCGCCAAAGAGATT
>DAOVIK010000224.1 GCA_030673735.1 Anaerolineae bacterium | reverse complement strand
GAATGAACTCGGGATCGGCATCCTCCATGCAATGCTGGGCGAGTTCGTTTGCGTCGGCCGTGGTGCAATGCCGGGCAGGAATGATGGCGTCGGTATCGATGTTCTTGCCGAACTTCCAAGCTCGGCCCCGGTTGCGTACCAGATCCCGCAGCACGTCCTTTCGTATGGCGCCTGTTCTTATATGAGGCAATGATTCGAAGAAGATCAAGCGATCAGGAACAGCATAGTCCGCTAGCCGCTCGCCGGCGAAATCAAGCAATGTCTCGGCATCGACTTGAGAATCGGGCGTACGGACCACACAGGCGCATGCAATCTCCCCGTAGATCATGTCGGGAACACCCACGACGGCCGCATCTCGTACCTCGGGGTGCGATCGCATCACCATTTCGACGCGCCCCGGATGGATGCCAAAGCCGCCGCGATTGATGAGCTCATCCTTGCGGCCCAGAATGCGAACCGGCCCATCGGGCGTGATCACGGCCAAGTCGCCGGTGTGGAGCCAGCCCTTAGAATCGAGGGCTTGAGCAGTAGCCTGGTCGTCTTCCCAGTACCCCACCATAACGTTGTATCCGCGCACGCAAATCTCGCCTTCTTCCCCTACGGGAAGCGATTTCCCTTCCAGATCGATGACCTTGATCTCGACGTCCTCCATAGGGATTCCGGTAGTTTGTGTGGCCGTGATTGGCCCATCATCGAGGTTTGTCATTGTCACCGATGGTGATGCTTCGGTGAGGCCGTAGGCGAGAATAAGGTTGATCCCCATCTCCTCGCGCACGCGCTCGGCAAGCTTGGGAGGACAATGAGTTCCCGACATGATTCCCGTGCGAAGCGTGGCGCAGCGCTCGCTGCGGAACTCGGCGTGATTGAGCTCGAGGATGAACATCGTGGGAACGCCATGATGCACCGTGATGCCAGCGGATTCGATCAGATCGAGCGCGGATCCCGGATCATACTTGGCAAGCGGTACAAGCGAAGCGCCCGATACAAGGCACGAAAGGATGGTGGGCGTGATGCCGAATGTGTTCGAGAAGGGCGGGGCGCCCAGGAACACGTCGTCGGGTGTGCATCTCATCCTGGCGGCGATATCGGCCGCGTTGCGTACGAGGCTGTGGTGCTTGAGAACCACTCCACACGGCTCGCCCGAGACGCCTACGGTGTGCAGAATGGCGAAAGGATCTCCCGGCTTGCTGCGTGATTTGGGAGCAGAGGCATTTGAGAGGAAGAGCACATTCAAATCCGGGACATTGTCTTGTTCTGCGTCGAGAGAGATCACGTGCTCGAGATCGGGAAGCTCTGAGCGCAGATCGAGGATCGTTGCCAGGTGATCGATGCCCTTAAACGCTGCCGGGTCGGAAAAGGTAACGATGGCTTTGGACTTTGTTTTGCGAAGGAAGCTCGTGAGCTCCTCCCTCGTGAACCGGACGCTGATCGGAACCGCGATAAGACCAGCACGAGCCGCGGCAAAAAGGGTGAAGACGAATTCCGGCAGATTGGGCAGCAAGATCGCCAGCCGGGCGCCAGGTTCGAGCCCCAACTCGATCAAACCTGCAGCCAAGGAGTCGACCCGGGCATCGATCTCTGCGTAGCTCCAGCTTTGGTTTTCATACGCCACGAACGTGCGATCCGCATGTGCTTCGGCCTGGGTGCGGAGCGCGGCGTCGAGGGTCATGTCATAGAAGCGCTTGAAATCCATGCTTCTCTCTCATTCGTCCTATCAGATGAAGCGGTCCTTCTTGCGGTAGGCCATCCCGTGAAGCTCGGCCACTACTGTGTTCTCGTCGTCGGTAACGCTGATGCGGTAGAGACCTGTGCGGCGTCCAAGTCGCACTTCCTCAGCAACGGCCTCCAGGCGCGCATCGGGCCGCGGCGACGATACGAAGTGGATATCCATGCTGAGCGCCACAGCCGTCCGCCCATAGGAGTTGCAGGCCCCAGCGAAGGCGAAATCAGCAAGCGCGAAGAGAACTGCTCCGTGGGGAATGCCATGCCCATTGAGCATGCTGGGTGCAAGACGCAGGCTTGCTCGGCATCGGCCCAACCGCAGCTCCTCCAGTTGGATGCCCAATTGCTCCGCGAAAAGGTCCCGTTCGACCATGAAATTGGCGACGGCAGCAACCTCATCTGTGATTTCGGGTTTTGAATTTGCCATGAATCATCCTCACAGCACTTCTGATGGCGGGACGATCCTTCCCGCGATCGCCGAAGCTGCGGCGACGTACGGATTTGCCAGATAGACTTCGCTCTCCGGATGGCCCATCCGGCCGCGGAAGTTGCGGTTGCTTGTGGAAATGCATCTTTCGCCGGAAGCCAGGACGCCCATATGGCCGCCAAGGCACGGCCCGCACGTGGGTGTGCTCACGGCGCAATTGGCCTCAATGAAGATCTCGATCAATCCCTCGCGAACTGCATCCAGGTAGACTTTCTGGCTGCCGGGGATGATGATAGTCCGCACACGAGGATGGATCTTTCTTCCTTTGAGTATTTGAGCCGCAGCGCGCATATCTTCCAGGTTACCGTTAGTGCACATCCCAATTGCCACTTGGTCGATTTCCACATCTCCCAATTCGGAAGCCGGCTTAACGTTCTCGGGGAGGTAGGGAACCGCGACGCAAGGTTCCAATCGGCTAACGTCAATCTCGTAGGTCGCAGCGTACTCGGCGTCCGGATCAGGCTGGAAGAAATCGCCAGTATTGCCATTTCGCTGCTTGATGTATTCCAGCGTCTTCTCGTCGGCTGGGATGAGGGCCGTCTTGGCCCCGGCTTCGATTCCCATGTTCGCCATCGTGAAGCGATCGGCCATACCTAGCTCCGCGATCGTCTCTCCACCAAATTCCATCGCCTGGTAGCGGGCGCCATCCACGCCAAGCTTGCTGATCGTATGCAGAATCAGATCCTTTCCTCCCACATATGGGCGGGGTTGGCCACCGTAATTAATGCGCACGCTCTGCGGCACCTTGAGCCAGATCTCTCCCAGGGCCATTGCCGCGGCGGCATCTGTCGAGCCGATACCGGTGCCAAAGGCGCCAATGAAGCCATATGTGCAGGTGTGCGAATCGGCGCCTGCGATCAGATCCCCCGGCGATACCCATCCATTCTCGGGAAGCAGGATGTGCTGTATTCCTGCCCGGCCGACGCCGTAAAAGCGGATCCCGTGTTGCTCAGCAAACTCTCGGCAGCGCTTGACGATCTCGGCGCTCCGGATGTCCTTGTTGGGAGTGAAATGGTCCATGACAAACACGACCTTCTGGGGATCGAAGATCGTGGCCCCGTTGATCTTTTCGAACTCCTCGATGGCAAGCACCGCCGAGAGCTCCGATGCCAAAACCAAGTCGACCCTTGCGGTGATGAATTCCCCAGGGACAACCTGATCGCGTTCGCACTTGGCAGCGAGAATCTTCTCGGCCAGGGTTTGGCCCATATTCCTTGATCCTCCGGATCCGTGTTTGTCTCCCTCTTCTGCGAAGAGGCTACGCTCATTCCTATCGGCCTGGCTCTACTCGTCGGTTTCCTCTTCGGCTGGGTCCAGGTCCTCGTCGGAAATCTTTTTCCCGTTCGACAGATGCTCGCGCATGACTTTCACCATGCGAAGGATCTGATCTTCAGAAAGCAGCTTGTTTCCTCGCTTGGCAGCAGCCAAGATCTTTTCGACGAAGATTGGCGCGGTCTCCATTCCCCTTGCCGCGAGCCAGAAG
>DAOVIK010000336.1 GCA_030673735.1 Anaerolineae bacterium | reverse complement strand
TGAGTATTGCCCAGTTGACAGGATCAGAGCCCTCCATATGGCGCGCTCTCCAAGTTGGAGCCCTTGGGTGCGAGCCCGCATAGAAGGCAATCAATGCTGTAGGGACTGGCGGCGAGGCAAGTATCGCCTACAGTCACCGATCCAATCCATGCGCCTTCGGATGAGGGGAGTACTCAGTATTGTATGCAACGCAAAGGCAACTTGAGCTTCGTCCGTATCATAGATCTCGAAAGACGGTAAGAAGATGCTCCACGTCGGGGCGATCAGTTGGATCATCACTGAAGTAGGCTAGGCGCACCACGCCATTCCTGTCGACGATGAAATCGCCGCCCATTTGATTTGGATCAGCTGTGATGCGCGGCAGGCCCTGCCCGGCCAGCATCTTCTTGAAGTAAGACCACAGATTGCGGGGATGCCAGGAACGCCAAATCGATCGCCCCAATCCGTAGGCACGGTAGACCTCACGATCCAGGTCCATCAAGAAAGGAAATGAAACACCTGACCTCTCAAGCCACTGGCGAGAAACCTGGGTCTCTTGAAAGCCAATAATCAGTACCTGTGTCCCTAGCGCTTCGAATTCGCTTTTACTCTGATGCACCTGCACCGCATGCTTTAAGCAATGCATTCAACCCAGGTAGCGGAGAAAGATCAGCAGCGCATGCTGCCCTTGGTTCAGCACATCGCCAAGGGAAAGCCTGCCTCCCGCAACAGTACTTAGAGTGAAATCCGGCGCCTTACCTCCTACACTAAGCACGTTCTCGCCTCCTCGACTACCCACTATGCTACCCCCGCTGCTCACTGGATTCAGTAATCAAGCACCCAGCGCAACCAAATCCCATCTATGCGATCTACTTGACCAACTACCCGAATCTCTCCGATCGAATTTCGCGGTCGGTAAGCTGGTCGGTGTTCGAGATAGAGAGTGCCCCCTTCCTCTCGGAGAACGTGCCCACAGTGATGGCTAGGCAGAAGCGCGCACACCAAGCCGTCTGATTTTTCGCCGTTGCTACACAGCGTTTACAGTTCGCTCACAACGATCTGGCACAATCTAATAGCAAGTATCTGGCGATTGGATTGAACATAGGAGCTTGAGCATGAAGCGTCGCTGTTACTTAATCGGTCTGGTGCTCGTAGCCTGCTTTGCACTCTTAGCAACCGGATGCGTATTCCGCAGCCGCGCAGCGCGGCAGGAACTGTTTCAATCCCCTGCGCCGATCTCGAGCGCACAGCCGGAGACGGCAAGCGATCCAATCAAAGTCCTCATTCTTCTGGGACAGTCGAACATGGTTGGATTTGGATTGGCGGAGGAATTCCCCGCAGAGATGGCGGCTCCCTCCGAGCACAGGCTCCTCCTCACCGATGATGGCTGGGTGCCTCTGGCGCCCGGCGAGCGAAATGGGCCAGAGATTTCACTTGCCTATGAGCTATCGGGCGTCTGGCCCGACGAAATCATCGGGATCATCAAGGTCGCCGTGGGTGGCACGGGCATCCGGGCCTTCATCCCCGATTGGAGCGAAGAGCTTGCGGATGTCACGGGCGATGGGCACAAGGGTTCCCTATACGCGGAGGTCAAAGCAAGGATCGACCAGGCCCTTGCGATCAGCGATGTGGAATTCATCGGCGTTGTATGGAAGCAGGGCGGCTCGGATGCCAGAAACGAAGAAACCGCCGCTGGGTATCTCGACTACCTCACATCGATCATCGAAGCCCTGCGCCAAGACACTAATACCCCAACGCTTCCCCTCTTCATCAGCACCTACTACGACGCCGAAACCTTGCTGCTCGACCCCTACGCCCTTGCCGAAGCGCCGCAGATCTTCGCTGCGCTCTTCGACATCATAATGGCCCACAACCTGGCGCAAGACGTAATTCCATACACGCTGACCATCGCCACGGGCTGGCTGCCCGTCACTGCTGATGGCATTCACTTCAACACCGAAGGACAGGTCCTGCATGGCCAGATGATCGCCGACGCAATCTGGGCCTATTACGAGCTCGAGATGTGGGGGGATTAAGGCGCCCTTTCGCTATTCCTTGGGCTCCTCTTCAATAAGTGACGTTCCTAAGGTCCTTCTCGATCTGCTCCAGTTCCCAAGGAAAAGGGCCCCAAGAACCAGGAAGGGCACCCCAGAAATCAAAATGGCGAAGGCTTTGTTGCGACCTGCGGCGAAGTAGGCAAATATCGAATGGGCGAAACCAACAACAAGCAGCAGGATGCCCCCAAGCCTCTCATGCGACCAAGCGATGATGAAAGCTGCCGTAGAAGCGAGAATCAAGACCAGCATGATCACGTTCTCGGCATTCAAGGACAATCCTCCACCGCGGGCGCCCATGACCATTGCTATGAGCCAGAAACCCACGATGATCGACCCGAGGATGCGAGGTGCCCAATGGATTGCTTGACGTTTCCTAGTAGACGGCTTGTCGGTACCTTCCATCATATGTCCCTTCTGATATAAGCGGCTGTAGGTTGCCTCCCATTCTAGAAGAAAAGTCTCGACGTCTGCATAACCTGCGCGATCTCAAGTACCCGGGAAGTTCGAGGTGCAGCCTGCTGGGGCAGATTACTGCTCAAGG
>DAOVIK010000357.1 GCA_030673735.1 Anaerolineae bacterium | reverse complement strand
GCTCCAATGCCGTGATTCTGACGCCTGGATGGGTGTGGGAGCACGCAGCCCCCAATCCAATGCTTTCCTTTGATCCCGCCATCGCACCCTATCCGGATGAACTGCTGCAGGCGATAGGCGATGCCAACCAAAACGGGCTCAGCGTAGGGTTGCGCGCAACCACGCATCTATCCAACGATGATCCGGAGGCCTGGTGGGGCGGCGCGCCCCACAGCAATAACTGGTGGGCCGTCTGGTACGAAGAATATCGCTCCTTCGTGGTGACGCTTGCCCAGCAAGCCACCGAGGCAGGCGTTGCGAAACTCATCATCGGGGGACCTGAGGTGCTGCCTGCACTACCGGGAGGTACATACCCCGATGGTTCGCCCTCCGATGTTCCAAGGAACGCCGAGACGCGCTGGCGGGAAATCGTGGCCGACGTTCGTGAGCACTTCTCCGGTCAGCTTGCGTTTGAGATCGAGCTGGGGGCTGAACTGCAAAGCCCGCCCGCGTTTCTGGATGCCGTCGATGAGGTCCATCTTTACTGGCGCGCCCCGCTCAGCGAGGGAGAGAACCAGGATTTCGAAACCCTGCACGATCAAGCCACTGCATGGCTTGCGCAATCTATCAATTCCAATCCCTTGCTCAGGGGTAGAAAGCTCATCCTGGTCGCGGAATACCTGTCAGTTCATGATGGACGATCCGGCTGCCCTCCTGCCCCGGATGGAAGCTGCCGCCCGGCTTCCGATTTCCAGCACGGTGCGATCGCCGATCCCGATCTCATGGTTGATTTGCCCGCGCAGACCGAAGCCTTGAATGCCGTGCTGTTGGCCGCCTACTACCGATCGGATGTCAGCGGGTTTTACATTCGGGGCTATGATCCGACGCTGGTCTTGCATGACAAATCGGCCTCCATCAATGGAAAACCTGCCCGCGCGATGCTCTGGTATTGGTTCCAACGCATCACTGGGGCAGTTGTAGATGAGCGAGAATAGTATCTGCTTCCTTTTGGTCCTCACAATCAGGAGTGGATTATGACACCTGCAAACGATATCACGGACGAGATCGTTTGGCGGCCAACTCCCCAGCACATCGAACACGCCCATTTGACCCATTTCATGCGAAGGCACAACCTGAATTCATTTGATGAGCTTATCGAGCGTTCCGGAAGCGACGTGGCTTGGTTCACCGAGGCGATTCTCGAGTACTTTGATATCCGCTTCCGCAAACCATACACCAAGGTCGTCGATCTAAGCCGCGGCATCGCCTGGCCAAAGTGGTGCGTCGATGGACGCATGAACATCGTTGACAACTGCCTGGACAAGCGCATAGGAACCGATCTCGAGAACCAGAGAGCGCTCGTTTGGGAGGGTGAAGAGGGAACCACGCGCACGATGACGTACGGCGAACTCACGCGCGAAGTGAACAAGACCGCCAACGCACTGCGTTCGCTGGGCTTGGGCAAGGGCGACGCAATCGGTTTGTACATGCCCATGACGCCGGAAGTGGTCATCGCCCTGCTGGCAATCGCCAAGATCGGCGCAATCATCCTCCCGCTCTTCTCCGGTTACGGAGCAGGCGCGGTTGCTAGCCGGCTGGAAGATGGCCAAGCCAAGGCGCTCTTCGCCGCGGATGGATTCTTTCGGCGCGGGCAACTGGTCAGCGCCAAACCAACGGCGGACGAAGCGCTTTCGCGCGTGCCGAGCGTTGAACATGTCATTGTACTCAAACGCGCCGGCAATCCCATTCCTATGCGGGAGGGGCGTGATCACTGGTGGCACGAATTGATCGACGGACAGCCGGACGAAGCTGAAACCGAGGACACCTCTGCCGAAGACGTGCTGATGATTATCTACACCTCCGGAACGACCGGAAGGCCCAAGGGAGCTGTGCACACGCACTGCGGCTTCCCCATAAAAGCCACCCAAGATGCGGCCTTCGGCACCGACGTCCACCAGGGTGACTTGGTCTACTGGATGACCGACATGGGCTGGATGATGGGCCCCTGGCTGGTCTTCGCGCCCACTCTCCTTGGAGCGGCGATGTTCATCTACGACGGCGCCCCTGACTACCCCGGCCCGGACCGATTATGGGCCATGATCGAACGCCACGGCGTGAACATACTGGGCCTCTCACCCACCCTGGTGCGCTCCTTGCGCCCTCGTGGCGAGGATCCCGTGCGCGCCCACGATCTCTCCTCACTGCGGCTGATCGGCTCGACCGGTGAGCCTTGGAATCCCGATCCATGGATGTGGCTGTTCGAGACCGTTTGCGAACGCAAACGCCCCATAATCAATTACACAGGCGGCACCGAGCTATCGGGTGGAATTGCCATGGGAAACCCGATCCTTCCCGTGAAGCCAATCGCCTTTTCCGGCGCCTGCCCCGGCGTATCCGCAGACGTCCTGGATGAGGACGGAAGATCGGTGCGCGGGAAGG
>DAOVIK010000126.1 GCA_030673735.1 Anaerolineae bacterium | reverse complement strand
TGGGACGTTCGCAGGTCGAAGTTGTCCCCTGGTCCGTACATGTTGGCCGGCAAGAGGTAGATAGCGTTGAAGCCATATTGCTTGCGATACGCTTGAGCCTGGACAAGCAGCATCTTCTTGGCCAACCCATAAGGCGCATTGGTTTCTTCGGGATACCCGTCCCATAGATCTTGTTCTTTGAATGTAGGTTTTCTGAATTTGGGGTATGCGCAAACGGTGCCCACCGCGACGAACTTCTCCACCTTGTTCTTCCACGCCTCATGCATCAACTGCACGCCCATCATCAGGTTGTCATAGAAGAACTCGGCAGGGTGCTCCAAGTTCGCGCCGATACCTCCCACGTTTGCCGCCAAATGGATGATCACGTCGGGCTTGCTGTCCGCGATCAACTGCCGTACCGCATCTTGTTGAACCAAGTCATAATCGCGGAAGCTAGGAACAAACATTTCTCCTGCTCCCCGCTCGGCAAGCCTCTCAAGCACAAACTTGCCCAAGAAACCTTCTCCGCCGGTGACACAAACTCGGCGGCTGGCCCAATACTCCTTCGGATCAGGCCACTCGGCGTTCACCGGCCGGTCTCCATGCTTCTGACCTGGTCATGCCAATGATGCCAGCCCCCGAATCGTTCCATGACAATTTCCTTGCCTTCTCCCTTGCTCGGAAGCCCAAGGAGCTCCATGTCCGCATCCACCATGATGCGCACCAGATCGTGGAAACGGATCCTAGGCTTCCAGCCCAACTCCTTTTCTGCTTTAGATGGATCGGAAACCAAGTGATCGACTTCTAATGGGCGGTAATAGCGGGGATCGATGCGAACGTGAGGATCCCAATCCAAGCCGGCGTAGCCGAAGGCTTCATCCAGAAAATCGCGCACGCTGTGCGCCTCGCCGGTGCCCACGACATAATCTCCCGGCGTTTCCTGCTGCAGCATCAGCCACATGGCTTCAACGAAGTCAGGCGCATACCCCCAATCCCGCTTGGCGTCCAAATTGCCCAAGTACACATGCTTTTCTGATCCCTGGATTATTCTCACCAGTGCTCTGGTGATCTTGCGCGTGACGAAAGTCTCGCCTCGACGTGGCGATTCGTGGTTGAAGAGAATGCCATTGCTTGCGAAAAGGCCATAAGCATCGCGGTAGTTGCGCGCCACCCAGTACGAGTACAGCTTGGCGGCCGCATATGGACTTTGGGGATGGAAGGCCGTCTCCTCGCTTTGAGGAGACGGAGCCGAACCGAACATCTCGCTCGATGAGGCCTGGTAGAACTTAGCTGGCACGCCACTCTTTCGAATGGCTTCCATGATACGTACCGTGCCGAGCCCGGTCACATCCCCGGTGTATTCCGGCAGATCGAAGCTCACGCGAACATGGCTTTGAGCGGCGAGGTGATATACCTCATCCGGCTGGAGGGTAAGGATCAGCGTCACCAAATGGCTTGCATCGATCATGTCCCCGTAGTGCAGGAAAAGGCGAACGTCCTCGCCGTTGTGGGGATCACGATACAGATGATCGATGCGATGGGTGTTGAAGGTGCTGGCGCGGCGGATCACACCGTGAACCTCGTATCCCTTGGATAAGAGAAGCTCTGCCAGATATGATCCGTCCTGACCTGTTATCCCGGTGATCAGTGCTTTCTTCACAAGCCGCTCTCCTCGTTTGCCTGCGATTTCCGAGATATTGCCGCATAATCGAACCCCCCAAGAATAAAGGAGAAAAAGCAAAGAAGCTTCTTTTACCTTACTGGATTTGCTCCCTTTGCCATTCTATCGTCTGACGCAATCCTTCATCCAAGGTAACTCTTGGCTCGAAATCCAGCATTTGCCTGGCCTTTTCTATGCTCGGGATGCGACGACGAACATCCTCATACTTGCCGAAGGTTTCATAAGGCACATACTGCAATTTCATATCGCCACGTGTTTTGCTGATTTTCTTTATCAAGAAAGCCAAATCCCTTATGCTTATCTCTTGCACACTTCCAATGTTGAATATTTCGCCATTGGCATTGTGATTCTCGATCATCCTAAGCAGGCCATCTACCGTATCACTTACGTAGCAGAAACTACGGGTCTGCAAACCATCCCCATGAATTTCAACAGGCTCCCCCTTTATTATTGCGTTGATAAAAACGGATTGCGGTCCTCCCCACCAACTCAGATGATGCCGCGGTCCATAAGAGCCGAACAATCTGGCGAGAGTCACAGGGAAACCATAGGCTTCTTGATACGCCAGCGCCAAATGCTCATCGAGTAATTTGGAAACCGCGTAACTCCACCGCGGAACCGTGCTCGGTCCGAAGAGCGAATCACTTTCCTCGCTGAACGGTAAATCAGGATTCTTCCCGTAGACATCAGAAGTGGAAGCAGCCACTACTTTGGCTCCCGTCTTTGCCGCCAAATCCAGTACGTTGAAAATCCCATGGGTGTTAATCCTAAGCGTGTCAATGGCCTTACCATATCTAGGGATCTTGTAAGCAGCCAGATGCACAATCAGCTCGGCCTCGGCTCCTATTGAATTCACCGTATCCGAATCCACTACGTCAGCTTGATGAAAGCTAAAGCTGGGATGATCGAGGCATTGGCTAAGGTTCTCCATCCTTCCCATCGACAGGTTATCAAATGCGATTACTCTATGGCCTCGCTCAATCAGAGCATCGCAGAGATGCGAGCCGATAAACCCAGCTGCACCAGTCACAAGCATGACAGTCATATACTTGCCTCTCCCGAATGATTGCAGGCATAAAATTGATGCTCAGTTCCGATTAGCAGCAATGCTCCGCCCTTCCGACATGATCCGTCGGCTTCAAATGGGCGGATATTCTCTTCAACTGTCCCCATTCAACCATCAAACCTTGACCATACGTAGGGGTCAGTTGCTGGCAACCACTCCTTACCGATCAGGCTGCCATTGACCGCTGGCGCGAAAGCTTCTCGACTAGCCTGACGTCGATCTCCAGCGGCACAAAACGAGCGTTCAGCATCTCCAACAGCACACGCACTCGCTCGCTTCCAGTCAAGTACTGATCGAAGATGCCGCGATAGCCCTCAAACATCCCTTCTCGAATGATGACACGATCACCCGGGCCGAATTCCTTGACTTCCAATCCTTTGGATTGCCAAGTCTCGGCCACGCGCGTCATGATCGAGCGCATGATCAGATCCGACACGGGTGCCGGCTCCCCTCCAACGCATACCAGTCCTTGCGAGAAAGGCATCCAGTGAAATACCGACCGACCTGCCTTGCCTAGATGACTTCGTACGAAGATATAGCCAGGGAAGTAGGGGACGATCTTGCGTGCTCGCGGATTGACCGGATTGGCCGGAATACTGGGATAGTAGACTTCATGACCCGCCGAATGGGCAAACTTGGTCAATGCCGCCTCTTTCCACGGCTTCGAGCGGAGGACGTACCATCGCAATTCCTGGATTCCCACGTTGGCATTCATGTTTTCGTCTGTTTCACCCGGCCGATGAGCCAACCTTTCCCTGGCTCAAAGGCATGCCTTGCTGGTTTGCATTCACAGACACGAACCTGCTATCTTATCCCCAGGAGCATGCTCTGCCCAACGCTCCTGCATGCCATTCTCATAGCATTTCCTTGCCCGTCATCATTCACTCGGCGCTCTTACTTGCCGGATTCTACCCGCTCATCGAAAGCTGTCGTCCAGCTATTATGATCCGCGCCTGGAGCACCCGATGATTGCCCCCGTCGCCCTTAATTAATCGAGCGATAAATCCTCAAGATCCGCGACGCTGCAAAACACCAGGTACTGTCCAGACGCGTTGTTCAAGCATGGAAAAGAGGCGTTAGAACAGGCCGAGCGGCTTCTTTGACTCTCCGTTGCTCGGCTCTTCTCCTCTTTAAAAGACTGCCCCCGCTGGGGACCTCTCGCAAGGTTGGAAAAACCGCCTGATTATACTATCGCTTCCTAGGTCGGTCAACCACAGTGCAAACCGACACTACAATAATGCGATTCCCAGCGTTTCATTCACGCTCACAGCGCGAAATGCACGCGGTTCGTTACTCGCCACCGGGCGCCAAGCGATTACAATAGTGCAATCGATTCCCAGCACGGAGGCAGGATTTCTGATGAGCGACACCTACGTCCCGGAAAGCGCAATGGCGATCGTGGCCCACCCTGACGACATCGAATTCTCATGCGCGGGCACCCTTGCGCGCTGGGCCAGGGCCGGGGCTCGATTGGCGTACGTGATCTGTACGAGCGGAGAAATGGGATTCAATCAACCCGGCATTGACCTTGCCGAGGCAGCCAAGATTCGCGAGGCCGAACAGCGTCGCGCAGCCGAGATCGTTGGCACAAAATCCGTGACCTTCCTGCGGCAGCCCGATGGGCTGCTTCAGCCCACAATCGAGTTGCGAAAGATGATTGTGCGCGAAATCCGCCGCTTCCGGCCTGAAGTTGTGATCTGTGGAGATCCTACAATCCTCTGGGGAGGCGATGCCTACATCAACCACCCTGACCACCGCGCCGCAGCCACGGCTGCCTTGGATGCCACCTTCCCTGCTGCTGGCCAGCCGAATCTTTTCGCAGATCTCGAGGCGGAAGGCTATCATGCGCACAAGCCTCGTAAGGTTTACGCTACCAGCTTCGGGCAAGGCGATCATTTCATCGATATCGACGAGACCATCGACATCAAAATCGAGGCCCTTCGATCGCATGAGAGCCAAATGAAGGATTGGGATCCGGAACCTCGGATCAAGGAATGGGGTGCGGAAACCGCCAAAGAAAAGGAGATGGACTACGCCGAAGTGTTTCGTGTGATCACGCTTATCGACGATGAGGATTGGGAGAAGAACAAGGGCCGCGTCGAGTCGGAGTGATGCAGTGCGATCCCCCGCATGCAGGCTGCCCAGCCGTATCTCCGTCTCAGGCAGGCTGCATTTCCTTTCGTTGCATTAAGTGCAATATTGCCCCCCTTGACCCGCTATGTGCCCTGGCCGACCTGCCCAAACCTTGATGTGGCTATGCGAATGCGGTCGCTGAGAATTCGCTCTGCGTCTGGATCGCCAGCGCAACCTTGCTTTGGATTTGTCAGCTCGAGGGACGATTCTTGGGGAATAGATTGGTGATGGGCATGCGCCGGTCACGCCCAAAAGCCCGCTGTGTGATCTTGACGCCCACTGCTCCTTGCCGCCGTTTGAATTCGCTCTTGTCCACCATCATCAGAACGCGCCCGACGACATCGGCATCGAAGCCTCGGGACACGATGTCATCGAAATCTAGATCTTCTTCGATGTAGGCTTCCAGGGTCGCGTCGAGCAGTTCATACGGAGGAAGCGTATCCTCATCGCGCTGGTTGGGCCGAAGTTCGGCGGACGGTTCTTTGGTAAGCACGCTCTCGGGTATGACTGGCTTATCGCCTTGCGCGTTTCGATATATGGCCAGCTCGTAAACCAGCGTCTTGTAAATGTCCTTCAGCGGAGAGAAGCCCCCGGCCATGTCACCATAGAGCGTCGTGTATCCTGTTGCTACCTCGCTCTTGTTGCTGGTCACCAGCACAAGACGGCCTTCTTTGTTAGAGAGCGCCATCCAGATGACCGCACGCAAGCGAGCCTGGATATTCTCCTCAGGTTGCTCCGGCGCGTCGGCATCAAATCCCTCGCCGAGAACACTCACAACGCTGGCATAGGCTCCATCAATGGAATAACTGCGATAGTTCACACCGAGGTTCTCAGCCAGCGCGCGGGCATCTGTAATGCTGCCTTCAGAAGAGAAGCGTGAGGGAAGGATCAGCCCGAGGACATTCTGTGGTCCGAGCGCATCCGCAGCAACGCATGCAGTGAGGCTTGAATCCACCCCGCCCGAGATGCCTATGAT
>DAOVIK010000039.1 GCA_030673735.1 Anaerolineae bacterium | reverse complement strand
CGATTTCCTCGAGCGTATAGCTGGTTCCATCCAGCAGGCCATAGCGGAGCTGCAGAATGCGCGATTCGCGCGCCGGAAGTGTTCCCAGCACATCGTGCAGATGCTCCCGCAACAGGGTTTGCGTGGCAATTTCAGGCGGCGCGGGAGACTCCTGATCCTCTACGAAATCACCCAGAACTGAGTCATCCTCACTGTCCGTGGGAGTTGAGAGGGACACCGGACGCCAGGCCGCCTGGATCATCTCCTCGACCTTCTTGGGCGGCACCTCCATTGCTTCCGCCAATTCCTCGACCGAGGGTTTGCGCCCCATGAGCTGTGTGAGGCGGTGCGTCTCGCGGTGCAGCCTGTTGATGCGATCGCCCATATGAACCGGAACTCGAATGGTGCGGCCTTGATCGGCGATGGCGCGTGTGATAGCCTGGCGAATCCACCACGTAGCGTATGTAGAGAACTTGTAGCCGCGGCGATAATCGAATTTCTTCATCGCGCGGATCAGGCCAATGTTGCCCTCCTGGATCAAATCCAGGAACGGCACGCCACGACCGATGTACTTCTTGGCCACGCTGATCACGAGTCGCGAGTTTGCCAACACCAGATGCTCACGAGCCGCCCATCCATCCTCCACCATATGCTGAAGCTGCGCTTGGTTCTTTTGCGAAGCCACGCCGCGGGCCAACTGCTCGCGCACCTTGCGCCCACGCTCGATACGCTTTGCGAGGTCGACCTCTTGTTCCGCGGTAAGCAAAGGCAGATCTCCTACTTCGCTGAAGTACAGGTCGACATTGTCATCGATGTCGATCTGAGCCAGGCTTCTGGCTTCCGCAGGTTGCTCCTCGGTCAACTCTTCGACCTGAGCGCCATTTTCAGGAGCTTCATCGAGGTATGTCACGCCAGCAGATAGGAGTGCCTCAAATAGATCATCCAATTGCTCGATATTCTGTTCCGCGTCAGGCAGAACCTTGAGAATGTCGTCGAGGGTTACGTGACCGATATCACGGCCTTTCTCAATCAACCACTCAACGCCAGCGCTGAAATCCCCTTGGAACAGCGCTTCTTCCTCTTGTTCGACCTTCTTGCCCTTCTTGTCTTGCATTCCTCCACCCATTCTCTGTTGCATCGCGCGATTTCTAGATTGGCCCAGCATCCCAGCCAGGCGAAGCCGGACGCCACAAATGAGCCTGCAGCTCTGGCTGCCTTTGTTTTCTAGCACGTGGATCTAAGATTAGCCTAAGAATAGGGAAGCCGATTATGAGGGGCCACGCGCGATTGTCTGAATGAATATAATAGAGGCACAAATGGCGATTGTCAAGCAGCAACCTTGGGACAATGTAAATCCGGGCTCTTGCAGCCTGCAAACACGTTGCCGCCATTGCCGATCCCACGCATATTTCCCAAGTATGCTTGGTACCTGTACCTCCCTTGGCGACTTTACATAAGCCCAACCACCAGCCACTCTCGGCACTCACCTACATTACATACCACCGGCAAGGCCATGAAGATCAAATGGTGACGATTCATATGGCGAAACACGGATTGCGGTCGAAATGCCCTCAGTTTGGGCGATGGTCCGAGCGCCTTTGATGCTTCCGTCCCGCCGTGGGCTCGCAGGGATCAAATTTGGATGCATGAATAGGGAAGTGTTGCCGGTGTCTGCTTGCGCGCCAGAATCAGTCGCCGATAGTGTCGTAGAACAGCGGCAGCGCGGGCACCGCCTCGTCTACAATCCTGTGCGCAGCCAACACACTTGCTGAGACTGTCTCCAGCTTCTTTTCATCATTAGCGTGGATCGTGAACAGCGGATCGCCCTTCTTCACCTGATCCCCCACCTGACGATGGATCTCGACCCCCACTGCGTGATCAATAGGATCGCCCTTCTTCGCTCTCCCCCCTCCCAGTGCCATGACCGTGTGCCCCACCTCTAAAGCATGAACCTGCTCAATGTATCCATCGGTTGGCGCGCCTACGGTCTCAATGCATTTTGCACGAGGCAGTTTGTCTGGATCGTCCACCATGCTGCAATCGCCGCCCTGAGTCTCAACCAATTGCCGGAAGCTCGCCAGGGCAGAGCCATCATTCAGTTTCTGGGCGATCATGCCTTTTCCGGCTTCCAGATTATCAGCAGTGCCTGCCAACACGAGCATATGGCCCGCCACTTCGAGACAATGATCCCGAAAGTCGGGAGGTCCTTTGCCGCGCATCGTCATGATGGCCTCGCGGATTTCGAGCGCATTGCCAACCGCACTGCCAAGCGGTTGGTTCATGTCCGAGATCAAGCACACAACGCGCCTGCCCGAGCGGCGGCCGATTTCAACCATGAGAGTCGAAAGCTCACAAGCTCTATCGACTGACTGCATGAAGGCGCCCAAACCGGTCTTGACGTCCAAGACGATCCCTTGCGCTCCGCCAGCGATCTTCTTGCTCATCACCGAAGAAGCGATCAGGTCCATCGATCCAACCGTTCCGGTTACATCCCTGAGCGCGTACAGCAGCTTATCAGCCGGCGTCAGATCCGCCGTCTGCCCGCACAGCACTTGGCCGATCGCTGCGAGTTGATCCATGAATTCGTCGATGGTGAGTTCGATGCGATATCCGCGAATCGACTCGATCTTGTCCAGCGATCCACCCGTGTGGGCCAATCCCTTGCCAGACATCTTCGCCACCGGCACGCCACAGGCAGCCACAGCCGGCTGGACCACAAACGTGGTTTTATCGCCCACGCCTCCTGTGGAATGCTTATCCACTGCGTAGGGAACAACGGACGAAAGGTCGATCTGATCTCCGGATGCGGCCATTACTTCGGTGAGGTCCGTAGCTTCCTGGGGCGTCATCCCCTGGAAATAGACCGCCATTGCCCAAGCAGAGGCCTGATAATCCTCAATCTCATCCCTGACGAAGCCCATGATAAAGAACTCGATTTCCTCACGGGTGAGTTCATCACCATCGCGTTTCTTTACAATGATATCCACAGCGCGCATAGCTATCCTCAGAGGTGATTATATACGTATTCTCTGACCACTTGCAGCATATGGCGAGAGGAAGCAATCCAGTGGGATTTCCCGCCACAAATCCGTCCTTCTGCTAAAATGTGCGAAATCGATTGCGAGGTGGCAAGTGAGCAAGGTGGACTTGATTCTGAAAAATGCGACCATTGTGACCATGGATGATGCGTACCGTGTGTTTCCCAAAGGGGCGGTTGCCATTCGCGGTGACAGCGTACTCGATGTCGGTGAGGAGAAGCAGATCCTAACGGACCATACGGCATCGAAGACGTTGGACTGCGAGGGGAAGGCGTTGATTCCGGGGTTGATCAACGCACACACGCATGCAGCCATGAACCTGGTCCGCGGTCTCGCCGACGACCGGCGTCTGGACGTGTGGTTGTTGGGCTATGTGATGCCCGTCGAACGCGAGTTTGTGTCCCCCGATTTAGTCCGCCTTGGAACGAAGATCGCCTGCGCAGAGATGATCCGCAGCGGGACAACTTGCTTCGCAGATATGTATTACTTCGAGCATGCCGTTGCCGAAGCTGCAGCCGAGGCAGGTCTGAGAGCTGTTTGCTCTCAGACGGTGCTCAAATTCCCTGCCCCCGATGCGCCCTCTTTCGAGGATGCGCTTGAGGCGGGGCGTGAATTCATCCAGAAATGGAAGGATCATGAGTTGATCGTACCCGCGATTGCGCCACATGCAGCATACACCAGCACCGTAGAGATTCTGCGCGCCTGCATCGAGCTTGCTCTCGAATTTGATGTTCCGCTGTTGACCCACATTGCCGAGACGGAGCAGGAAGTCAAAGAATGGCGTGAGACCTACGATATGCCGGTCGTCCCATGGGTTAAGAAGCTTGGCCTTCTTGAAACCAAGCTGCTTGCCGCGCATTGCGTTCACATCGACGATGGAGAAATCCACACACTGCAGCACGCCGGCGCAGGGGTAGCGCACAACCCTTCCAGCAACATGAAGCTGGCCTCCGGATTTGCCCCCGTCAGGGACATGCTGGAAACCGGCGTGAACGTCGGCTTGGGAACCGACGGAACGGCTTCGAATAACGATCTGGATATGTTCGAAGAAATGCGCTTGGCGACCTTCCTGGCCAAAGGAACGACTGGCGATCCTACCGCGGTTCCCGCTCGCATGGTGTTTGCCATGGCTACGCGACTGGGCGCAAAGGCGTTGCACCTCGGACACCTCACCGGCTCCATCGAAAAGGGCAAGCGCGCCGATCTGGCGCTCGTGGATCTCGACACCTTGCATAACTGGCCTCATTTCGACCGTGATCCTGAAGCCATCTACTCTCGGCTTGTATACGCCGCAAAGTCCACCGATGTCAGCGATGTGATGGTCAATGGTCGCTGGCTCATGCGCGACCGCAAGCTGCTGACTCTAGAAGAAGAACCGCTCATGCAGGAAGCGCAGGAGTTCGCCAGGCAGGTGGATTCCTTCCTGACCGAACGTGAGGGATCAGTGCTCTCCAAGCTGGTTGCCATCGGAGGCGCAGAGCAGGAGGAGAGCTACGAAGTGCAGATCAAGGTTCGCATCCCAGATCCCGCTCCGATCATCGAGAAGCTGGAAAGCGAGGCCTTTGAGATCGTGCGAAGAGCGCATTATCGCGAGTATGATTGCTACTTCGCGTTTGCCGATCCCTCGCAAGGAAGGCTGCGACGGCGTGAGGACGAGTTTGTCGACGACCAGGGCCGAGTTTTCAACGTGCGCTACCGTCTGACGTTGACCGGCCCGGCTGCGGAGCGGATGTATGACAACTCGGTTCTGCTTTCACGTTCGCGCTTCATCGCTCCTGCCACACACAGCCTGCGCTTCTACAAGGAATACTTCGAGCCCGAAGCGACCGTCACGATCAATAAGGATCGACTTCGCTGGCTGGTACATCACGCCGGCGAGGAATTCTTCATCAACATCGATCAGATTCTGATGCCCAAGCTCGATGGATGGTTCTTGGAGGTCAAGAGCCGCACGTGGTCGCGCAGAGACGCAGAACGCAAGGCTGAGCTGATTTCCACGGTTCTCAAGATATTGGAGGTTGATGTCTCGCAGGCCGTTACCGAAGAATATCCCGAACTGATCCAGCCCTAGCGCACAATACGGGGCCATGGACGAATAGGGAATGGGAGTACGATTGTCAATCTTCTTCGGGCGGGATTTCGTGAAAGCGCTTGTACCATTCGTAGAGTTTGTTGAGCGCTTCCAGCGGCGACATGGCATCAATGTTCAGCGACAGGAGATCATCCAGCAACGGGTTGGTTTCCGGGAATAGCGCCATCTGCCGCGCCGGAACACGGCCTTTCAAGCGTACCTCGCTGGCGTCCGCCTCGAGCTGCGCCAAGATTTCCTGGGCGCGGTTGATCACCGGCCGCGGCAGGCCGGCTAGCTCGGCCACGTGGATGCCGTATGACCGGTCTGCTCCTCCGGGCACGATCTTGTGCAGGAAGACCACCTGTCCCCCCTCTTCCGAAACCGCAACGTTGTAGTTCCGTACGCCGGGCAGCACCTCGGCAAGACGCGTGAGTTCGTGAAAATGGGTAGCGAAGAGCGTGCGCGCTCGCAGCCGTGGATGGTTGTGAAGGTACTCAACGACAGCCCACGCAATCGATAGCCCATCGTAAGTGCTTGTGCCGCGCCCGATCTCGTCCAAGATAAGCAGGCTGCGGCGGGTAGCATGGTGCAGGATGTTGGCAGTCTCGACCATCTCGACCATGAACGTGGATTGGCCGGCATGGATCTCGTCCTGTGCGCCGATGCGCGTGAAAATGCGGTCCGTCAGTCCCAAGCGAGCGGACTGGGCGGGTATATAGCTTCCCATCTGGGCCATCAGGCTGATCAGCGCCACCTGGCGCAGGTAGGTGCTCTTGCCCGACATGTTGGGCCCGGTGATCACACGCACGCGCTCGCCGTCCTCGTAGATCGCATCGTTGGGAACAAAGCGTCTGCCAACCAGGAATTCCTCCACGACCGGATGACGGCCATCGTGGATCTCGAGAATGTCCTCCTCGACTAGCTCCGGTCGAACATACCCCTTGCGTACGGCCACCTCCGCCAAGCCGGAGAGCACATCCAAGCGACCCAGCGCGCGCGCGGTTCCGAGCAGCTTCGGCGCTTGATCACCCACCTTGCGGCACACCTCCCGAAACAGCTCGGCTTCGATCTCGCGGGTGCGCTCTTCAGCAGTCAGCACCTGCGCCTCGTAATCCTTCATCTCAGGCGTGATGTAGCGCTCGGCATTGACCAGCGTCTGCTTGCGGATGTAATCCTCGGGAGCGCGCTCGGTGTTGGCTTTGGTGATCTCGATGTAGTACCCGAAGACCTTGTTGTAGCCCACCTTGAGATTCTTGATCCCCGTGCGCTCACGCTCGACGGCTTCGAGATTGGCGATCCACTCCCGCGCGGTGCGCGAGGACTCCAGCACCCCATCCAGCTGCTTGGAATAACCATCACGAATGACGCCCACGTGTGCCAGCGTGGCGGGTGGATCGTCGGCGATGGCCTTTTCCAGAAGCTCGCGTATCTTCTTGCATGGATTGAGGTCTGCGAAAAGCGTCTTCAGCGCCTTCTCCTTGCGCTTGCTCAGCAGCTGGATCACTTCGGGCAAGAACTGCAGCTGCTCGCGCAAGGCGGAGAGATCGCGCGGGCCCGCCACCCCGGCAGCGGAACGATTGGTCAGCCGCTCGAGATCACCCACCTTCTTGAGCGCCTGACGCACCTCGGCGCGCCAGAGCCCGTCCGAAAAGAACGCCTCGACTTGGTCGTGCCTGCGTTGAATGCGCTTCAGGTCCAGCAGCGGCTTTGCGATCCATTGCCGCATCAATCGCTTGCCCATCGGGGTCTGCGTGGCATCCACAATCCCCAAAAGCGAACCGCGAACCTCTCCCGTGCGCAACGTTTCGGTGAGCTCGAGGTTACGCCGGGTCTCAGCATCGAGGGCCATGAACTCGTCAAGCGTGTAGGTTGAGAGTTTGGTCAGAAGTTTGAGAGCAGGCTGCTGGGATTCATCCAGATAGTCGACCAGCGCTCCCGCCGCTTGTATAGCCTGCGGCTTGTCACCGAGGCCGAATCCATCCAAAGTCGCGGTTCCGAAGTGCTGCTGCAGTTTCTCCTGCGCTCGATCGATCTCGAAGCGCCAATCGGGAAGCCGGGTGAGATGTGTGGTTCCGCCGTTCTCAAGCGATAGCGTTTCGGGGAGCAGCGCCTCGGCCGGCTTCAAGCGCACAAGCTCTTGTCGCACGATGGTCTGGGGATCCGGAGCATGAAGCTGAGCGGCGGCGAATTCCCCGGTGCTGATGTCGGCGTATGCCACGCCGACTTGATCATCCTCAACCACAATGGCCACCAGGTAGTTGTTCATGTCTCCAGGGAGTAGCCCCGGCTCGACCACGGTTCCCGGCGTGACGACGCGCACGACTTGGCGAGGGAAGAGGCCCTTGACTGGCTCGTCCCCTACCTGCTCACAGATGGCAACGTGGTATCCCTTCTCGATCAGCCGTCCGAGGTAGTTCTCTGCCGCATGATGAGGAATGCCCGCCATTGGCACTCGTGTGCCCTTGGCAATGTTCCGCGAGGTTAGAACGATGTCCAGCTCGCGCGCTGCTATCTCCGCGTCTTGATCGAAGGTTTCGTAGAAATCCCCAAGGCGAAAGAACAAGATCGCGTCCGGATAGCGACGCTTGATCTCGAGGTATTGCTGTCGTACTGGCGTATCTTTCTTTTTGCTCACGAACACATTCTAAGGCGGTGCAAGACAAACGGCAAGCGCATGATATACTGCGAGCATGTCCTCGTTGATCGCCGTCGATCTGGGCGCGACCAACCTAAGAGTCGCCTACTTCAAGCGTGACCAGCCGCCCCCAGCTGATTCAATCAAGGTTCCCACACTTGCCTCACAAGGTCCTGATGCCGTTATCGCGCGTATGATCGAAACCATCGAGAGCATCTTGCCCGCGCGAAAGAAGAAGGATCTGCGCATTGGTGTGGGCTCTCCAGGGCCGCTGGATCCCTTTCGAGGCGTGATCCTCGATACGCCAAACATGCCCGGCTGGAACGAAATCCCCCTGTGTGAACGCTTGGCGGAACACTTCTCGTGCCCAGTGGTGTTGGACAACGACGCCAACCTGGCTGCTTTGGGCGAATGGAGCCACGGCGCGGCGCAAGGAACCAAGAACATGATCTACCTCACGATCAGCACCGGAATCGGCGGCGGGGCCATCATCGATGGCAAGCTTCTGCGTGGCGCGCAAGGACTGGCCGGTGAGTTGGGGCATATGTCCGTCCAATCCGGAGGTTCTCAATGCGGATGCGGCCAGCATGGACATCTGGAGACGCTCGCCTCCGGCCCGGCAATAGCCCGCCGCGCGTTGGCGCTTCTCGAAGCGGGGGAAGCTTCAATGCTTGCCGAATTGGTCGACGATTCGGAGCCGCTATCCGCCGAGCTTGTTGGATTGGCCGCGCGGAAGGGCGATGCGTTGGCTCGGGAGGTGGTGGGCGAAGCGGGTGAGCATATCGGTCGCCACCTGGCCAGCCTCGCGCACGCCTTCAATCCCGAGGTGATCGTGCTTGGCGGCGGCGTATCACGTATCGGCGAGCTGTTCTTCGAACCGATCGAACGCGCGATGCGGAAGCACGTAATGCATCCCGCCTACGTCGACCAGGTGCGCTTGCTTCCCGCCAAGCTGGGCGACAGTGCTGGGCTTGTCGGCGCGATGGTCTTGGCCAGCCAAGCGTAGCCTCATCTACCTTCGTCTAGACCTACTCCACAACGATTCCGGCACAAATCGAGCGCCTGCTTCTGGCTTCTGACGCTCCTTGATGCTTTATGGAGCTTGCAGCCAACGATTTGGAATGACGATACAATAGGGTGTCCCGGAAAATCGTCGTGAGAATCGGGTGTCTATCCCGCGGATTCCACGGCACATTGAAATGGAAGAGAGCGACATCATGCGCCGTGCACGTCAGCCTTCGTTCTCTGGCAACCCACGCCGAACCGCAGCTCGGCATATCCCTGCCTTAGCGCTGGTGTTATCCCTGCTCCTGCTCTCCTCCTGTGGGGATGGAACCACCCCCACCCAGCGACTTACCTATGGCCTAACGCTTTCCCCATCCGGCATCGATCCGCACCTCAACGCATCCTCCGAGCTCACGATCCCGCTCCGTTCGGTTTACGATACGCTGGTTTTCGAAGACCCGGTGAATGGCGGATTCGTTCCCGGACTGGCTGCCAGCTGGACCATTTCCCCAGATGGGCTCACGTACACGTTTGTGTTGCGCACGGACGTGCATTTTCATGATGGCACACCCTTCAACGCGCAAGCCGTGAAGGATAACATCGACTACACTCTGAATCCCGATCATCACTCGCAAAAAGCCATCTACATGCTGGGGCCGTTCCTAGAGGTGGAGGTGCTTGACGAATACACGGTAGCGTTTCACCTGAGCGAGCCGTTTGCCCCACTGATGGATTCACTCTCGCAGGTATATCTCGGAATGGCGTCACCAGAAGCGCTGCAGACATGGGGGGCCACAGAATACCAATTCCACCAAGTGGGAACCGGCCCGTATCGCTTCGTCGAATACATCCCCAACGATCGCATCACACTGGAGGCAAATCCAGACTACGCCTGGGGACCATCGGTGTACCACGAAGCGCAGGCTCAAATAGACGAGATCGTCTTCCGTTTCTACGAAGATGAGGCCACGCGCGCGCTGGCGTTGGAGAGCGGTGAGGTCGACGTGATGGGAGAGATGCCGTTCCATGACGCAGCGCGACTGGTCGAAAGCGGCAGCTTTGTCTTGCATGCGGTACCCATCCCGGGGCAGCCGCTGCAGTTCCTGTTCAACACACAGCGGTCTCCTACCGATGATGTTCTGGTTCGGACGGCGCTGATCCAGTCCGTCAATCGGCCAAGCTTGGTCGAAACACTGTTCGGCGTGCTTTCGCCGGTGGCGGAAGGTCCGCTTTCCGCCAATACGTTCGGTTTTTCCCCAGACTATCCACTCCCCGAGTATGACTTTGACGCTGCTTCCGATCTCCT